>JAFDAW010000162.1 GCA_019313605.1 Deltaproteobacteria bacterium | reverse complement strand
CAGCGCGAACGCTTCGATGAAGCCACCGCCTATCTCGCGCGTGTCATCCCGACCGTCGAAGAGCCCGTGCCGCTGATCTACCTGCTCGCGCGTCTTCACGTCGCCCAGGGCAACAGCGATAAAGCCGATGCATTGATCGCAGAGGCGACCGAGATCGATCCCACCGATCCCGTCCCCTATCTGACCCTTTCGGGGCACCTGGGCCGCCAGGGAGATGTTCCGGGAGCCCTCGCGGCGGCCGAAAAGGCGCTCGAAATCGACCCGAATTTGACGGATGCGAAGCTTCGCGTGGCCGAAATCCTGGTCGACGTCGGCTATCGCGATGGTGACGAAGAGAAGATCCAACGCGGCCAGCAGATGGTGAAAGAAGTGTTGGAGGACGGAACCCCGAGCGCCAGTGCGTTGATGGTGATGGCGAAGATCGACCTCGCCCAGCAGAAGGTCGACGAGGCAATCGAAGGCCTGCGGGCAGCGATCGAGATCGATCCCTCCAACCCCCAGGCGCACTTCGTCCTTGGCACGGCACTGTCCGTCAAGGGCGAGGGCCCGGCGGCACGTACAGAACTCGCGCGCGCACTCGAGATCGACCCGGGCATGCTCGAGGCGCGCCGCGTGCTGGCTCGAGTCCACGCTTCGCTAGGCGAACACGAGTACGCGATCGAAGAAGGGCGACGCTATCTGGCCGCGAAACCCGATTCGACGCAGACGCGAATCCTGTTGGCCCAGAGTCTGGTGATCTTGCGTCGAATGGACGCGGCGCTTGCCGAGTTGAACGCGATCCCCGAGGAAGAGCGCAACGCGGATGTCCTGTATGCGCTCGGTCGGGTGCACCTCGGTATGGGTGACGATCTAGAGGCGCGCAAATACCTGACCACGGCGAACGAGTTGATGCCGACCCATCACGACATCTTGCGCAATCTGGTGCGACTCGATCAGAAAGAGGATCGATTCGCGGAATCGGTGGTTCGCGTCGACGCCGCCGTGGAGGCCGAACCCGAGAACGCCAAGTTGCGCACGCTCTCGGGCCTCGTCGCGCTGATGGACAACCGCAGCGATGATGCCGAGAAGGCCTTCCAGAAGGCGATCGAAATCGATCCGACGGATTCGGCTGGTTACGAACAGCTGGCGCGTCTCTATGCGAAGACCGGCCGGCTCAATGAGGCGGTCACCACCTACGAAGCCGCCATCGAGGCGCGCCCCGAGGATCCCAACTTGCACTATTTCCTCGGCACCCTCTACTCGTTTGGAGGCGCACAGGAGAAGGCAATCGAGCGCTACGAGGACGCGATCCGGTACGGCCCGGATCTCGCTTATCCCAAGAACGATCTCGCCTACATCTACGCCGAGTCGGGCGAAAACCTCGACCGCGCACTGGATCTCGCCCAGGACGCCAAGGCCGCCCTGCCGGACACCGCGACGGTGGCGGACACGCTCGGCTGGGTGCTCTACAAGCGCGGAATTCCGTCCGCGGCGATCAGCTACCTGAAAGAAGCCGTCGCCAATTCAGACGGCGACATCGCGGTTTCAGGCATCAGCATGCACCACCTCGCCCAGGCCTACGAAGCGGACGGCAACCCCGAAAAGGCGCGAGAGACGCTGCAGCGAGCGATTGCTGAACTCGACAAGCACGCCGCCGAGCAGCGGGCCAGCGGAGAGCCGGTTCGCCCCGAGCCCGCCTGGGCGGCGGAAGTGCGGACCATGCTGGCTCGCCTCGAGCGCGGCGGCTGATCCCAGTCCAACACCGGCTTCGATCTCCTCAAGCCTCTCGGCCGCACGGTCGATACGGGCACGTCTACGTGCGTCACAAGGCCGATTTGCGAGAGCGGCCCCGCGGGGAAGCGGCTCGCCGTCGCCCGCGATTCGACGTCGTCGTTTGGAGGGGATGCGATGAAAACCGGACTGCTCACGATCTTCGCTGTGGTGATTTCTGCAGTGCTCACTTCGGGGAGCCTGTACGCGAGCGAAACTTCGACCCAGAACACGGACGCGGCGGAGGCCGCGGACAGTCAGGTCGCCGCCGAACCGGCAGCAGCGGCACCGGCTCCAGAATCGCCCGGCGTAGATCAGGCGGTGGCCGACGCAGGGGAGGGCGCCGAAACGGTGGACACCGCCGAAGCGCCGCAAACAGAGGCAGCCACTGAAATCGAAGCCGCTGCCGAGACCGAAGTCTCCGCCGAAGCTGATTCGGCTGTCGCAGCCAACGACGAAGAAGCGACCGAGCCCGATCTCTCGGACTCCGACGCTGAAATCGCAGACGCGGAAGCGTCTGCGGATACCGATGCTGAGCCCGCAAGCGAGGTCGCTAATGCAGACTCCGAGGCGAACCAGAAAGTCGCACTCGGGAAAATCGGTTACGACGAGCAGGGCCGGTCCGGCAGGATCCACCTGGTCGTTACTGGCGACACACTTTGGGATATTTCCGACGCCTACCTCGGGACTCCGTGGGTCTGGCCGTCGGTGTGGACCGACAATCGCGAGATCGAGA
The DNA here is from genome assembly GCA_019313605.1 of Deltaproteobacteria bacterium. Classification (GTDB taxonomy): domain Bacteria; phylum Myxococcota_A; class UBA9160; order UBA9160; family SMWR01; genus JACZVU01. Next base: position 3,941 of record JAFDAW010000162.1, on the reverse strand, counting down.
ATCCGCATCTCATCGTTCCCGGTGATCGCATCTGGATCAGCGCCTACGAGATGCGCCGCGTGACGGCCGAAGAGGCGGAACGGCTTCTCGCCGGCCAACCGCTGGCGGCCGATGCCGACGGCGCATCGACTGGCCCCGCGTCGGATAGCTTTCAATCACTGTTTCAGGGCAAGAGCGGGCCGAAGATCGTGCGCGTCAGCTCGCGAGAAACGACCGGGCTGGTCAGTGCGGAGCAACTCGAAGCCGCAGCGAGCATCGTCGACGCCGTTCCCGAGCGCATCATGCTCAGCCAGGGTGATCGGGTCTACATCGGCCTCGGCGAGGAGAAGGCGTCTGTGGGCGATCAGTTCACGATTTTCAGAACCCAGGAGAAGGTCATCGATCCGGATACCAATCGGCTGCTCGGTTATCACGTCAATATGCTCGGCTGGGTCGAAGTCCAAGAGGTCGACACCGAGGCGTCGCTGGCGGTGGTTCGGTTGTCGGTTGGAGACATGGAACTCGGTGACCGCGTGATGCCGCGTGAAAAGCCGGTTCTCGATGTCGAGGTGATGTCCAGTCCGAAGAATGTCGATGGGCGGATTAGCTTTTTCCCGGCGAGTCGCGTGTTGATGGCTACGGCCGACTACGTCTATCTGAATCGGGGAGAACTCGACGGTCTCGAGGTGGGCAGCCCGCTCGAGGTCTATCGAGCCGGTTGGGAGGCTCCTGAGCCCGCACGCGATACGAGGGTCGAAGTGCCCGATCGCGTCATCGCGAACCTTCTCGTCGTGCGTGCGCGACAACAGTCAGCGGTTGCGTTGGTCCAGCACACGGAAACCGAACTCAGGTTGGGCGATCACTTCCGAGGTGTGATCGAACGAAGCGCGGCGCAATACCGAGGCGCGGAAGAGTAATTCGGCAGCGCCATCCCCGGCGCGGCGCGCTGGATTTGCGCGCGCGGCGCCGCCCGAGCTATGCATGGGCTCCCCGGTCCCGGGGAGCCCTCGTTTGTCCTCCACATTCGCGTCCGACGTTCTCGATCCCGCCAGCCCCGATCGCGCATCCCATTCCCTGCTGGGGGACTGGCTGGCGTTTCAGCGCGCACTCGGGCTCAAACCCGAAGCCGCGGCCGAGCTGCTGCGAAAACACCCGCACCCCGCAAGCGCGCTGGCTGCGCGTGGACTCTCGAGCGCAATCGATCGCAACGCCGAGATCGCCGCTCTCTTGCGGGCCGGTGCCGTGGCGGTGCCGTTGAATTCAGCCGCGTATCCGGCGCGCCTCGCGGGCATCTCGGATCCGGCCGCGCTGCTCGTGGTGCGTGGCGACGTTCGCGTGCTGTCCGAAATCTCGGTCGCGATCGTCGGTGCGCGCGCGGCGACGGTCTACGGCAAGCAGATCGCCCGCAGTCTGGCCGCCGACCTCGCTCGAGAGGGCGTTGTCATCGTGTCGGGTCTCGCGCGCGGGATTGATGCGGAGGCCCACTGGGGCGCCCTCGAGGCGGGCGGGCGGACGATCGCCGTCCAGGCGTGCGGCATTGATCGCATTTACCCCAGCGAACACCGGGTACTCGCCGAGCGGATCGCCGCGAACGGGGCGGTCGTCACCGAGTTACCGCTTGGTGAGCCTCCGCTGCGTCCGTATTTTCCGCTGCGGAATCGATTGATCAGCGGCCTGTCGTCCGCGGTCGTCATCGTGGAGGCCCGGGAGCGAAGTGGGTCGCTGATCACGGCCAATCACGCGGCCAATCAGGGTCGGGATGTTTTCGCGGTGCCGGGCCCGCTCACGGCTCCGACGAGCGTCGGACCCAACCGGCTGATCCGTGATGGCGCCTATGTGGCTTTGGGTCCCGACGAGATCTGCAGCGAACTCGGTTGGGTCCGAGAGCCGCCGGCTCGTCCGGAGGCCGCGTGCGACCTCTCGGCGCTTGCCCGTGAGATTCTCAGCGCGCTTGCCGATGCCCCCGCGTCGCGCGACGAGTTGGCGCGCAGGCTCGGCCGCGAGCCCGCCGAGTTGGCGCTCGAATTGGTCGAACTCGAGTTCGCGAACCGGATCGGTGAGGACCGTGACGGGCGTCTGAAGGTCACCTCTCGACCCAGCTGATCCGCAGGCTGGCGCGCCCGGTTAATTGGCGGGGAAATCCAAAAGTGGGCTCATGCGCCACTTCGGCTTGGACGATAAAACGACCAGCAACCGGTTCCTGGGGGCGGGGCAATGTCTGCATTCATGGAAAAGCGTCGAGATCCTCGGTTCGATGTCGCGCTGAACGCTCACTACTCGACGGGCCCCGAAGAGGGAATCGGTGTTCTCGCGAACATCTCCTATTCGGGTGCGCTGATCGAGGGCTCCTCGGTGCAACCCACTGTCGGTACCAAAGTGCGCATCTACGTTTTCGTTGAGTCCGCCGATCCAATTGCGCCCGCGAGTCCGTACGAATTGGTGGGGCGGGTCGTGCGACACAGCTCTTCTGGTTTCGCGATCGAATACGATGATCCCGATCCCGAGGTGCGCGAGCTGGTCGACGACGCGGCGACTCCCAAGAACTGATCTCCGCTCCGGCACCTCCACTACCCACACGGCCACAGCCCGCGACGCGATCGCCCCCGCTATAGCGGTGAAGCGCGGTCGCCCAGGGGGCTAGCTGCTTGAAACCACTCGTGATTTCAGAGATTTACGGAGGCCCCATCACGCCCCGACCGCACTTCGGAGCTATGGTTGGGATCACTTCTCGGAGGGTGGATGCCGGCGCAGCAGGTCGCGGAAGTTTCGGAATCGCAAGATCGGCGCGTCGCGGTGGTCGGCGGCGGGCTCGCGGGCTGCGAGGCGGCCTGGCAGGCGGCGCGGCGCGGTCTGGAGGTCACCCTCTACGAGATGAAGCCGGTGCGATTTTCACCCGCTCATCAAAGCGAGGCATTCGCCGAGCTGGTCTGCAGCAATTCGCTCCGTTCCAACAGTCAGGTAAACGCCGTCGGATTGCTCAAAGAGGAGATGCGTCGGCTGGGGTCGCTCGTGATGGAAGCGGCCGACGAGACCTCGATTCCCGCAGGACGAGCCCTCGCAGTCGATCGAGAGGCCTTTTCGCAGCGGATCACCGACACGATTGCATCCCATCCGCGCATCGAGATCCGCCACGAAGTCGTCGAGCGCATTCCGACCGACGGGCGCGTGATTCTCGCGACGGGCCCACTCACGGCCTGCGAACTCGCGAGCGATCTGCAACAGCTCCTGGGCGACGAGCATCTGTATTTCTACGACGCACAGGCGCCGATCTTGTACGCCGATTCGATCGACTCCGAAATTGCTTTTCGGGCGTCCCGCTACGACGACGGCGAAGGCGACTACCTCAACATTCCGCTCTCTGAAGACGAGTACTTCGCCTTTGTCGGCGATTTGCTGGGGGCCGAGACTGTGCCGCTGCACGCCTTCGAGGCAAAGCTCTATTTCGAAGGTTGCCTTCCGATCGAAGAAATGGCGCGCCGCGGAGAAAAGACGCTGGCTTTCGGTCCGCTCAAACCCGTCGGCCTGATCGATCCGCGAACCGGCAAGCGGCCCTACGCGGTCGTTCAATTGCGCCAAGAGGACAAACGCGGGACGCTCTACAACCTCGTTGGATGTCAGACGAAGCTCCGCATCGGAGAGCAGCAGCGCATCCTTCGCAGCCTGCCCGGATTATCCGAGGCGGTTTTCGCGCGTTACGGATCGGTTCATCGGAATACCTACGTCAACGCCCCGAAGCAGCTGTTGCCAAACCTCGAGGTTCGCCGCCGGCCGGGCCTCTATCTGGCCGGTCAAATGGCGGGCGTGGAGGGCTACGTCGAGTCGGCGGCGCTCGGCTTTCTGGCCGCGCTCAACGTCGTGTTCGAGTCGCGCGGCGAAGCGCCGGCCCTTCCCGATCCCGCGACCGCCCACGGCGCGTTGATCCATTATCTCAGCGATGCGGACCCGCGGGATTTTCAGCCAAT
>JAFDAW010000161.1 GCA_019313605.1 Deltaproteobacteria bacterium | reverse complement strand
TCCTGCTCGCGATGTTCCGCAACCGGGATTCCGTAAACGTGGAAGAGGTCAACCTCCTCAAATGGTAGACGTCGGCACAGAGAGCGATCTGCTCCGCTGGATCCCCCTGCTACCCCTGTTGGTCGCGGCTTATCACGGGATCTCGATCGGAGTATTGCGTCGCCCGACGGTCCCGCGCGTGGCCGCGATCTTCTCGTGCGCGGCCGTTCTGCTTTCATTCGTGCTCGCGTGCATCGCGCTTCGCGATCTGTTGGCGCTTCCCCCGGATTCGCGGATGCTCGTCGACGATATCTACACCTGGATCGGGGCGGGGATCGGCTCGCGCGCGTTGAGCGCCGAGGTTTCGTTTCAACTCGATCCGCTCTCCGCCGTGATGACGCTGGTCGTCACCTTCGTCGGATCGATGATCCATATCTATTCCATCGGCTACATGGAAGACGATCACCGCGACGACAAAGGCACCCAGCGCTTCTTCTGTTACCTGAACCTCTTCACCTTCTCGATGCTGGTACTGGTGCTGGGCGACAACCTGGTGCTGATGTTCCTCGGCTGGGAAGGCGTGGGCCTCTGCTCCTATCTATTGATCGGTTTCTGGTACAGCGACAGCTGGAATGCCTACTGCGGAAGCAAGGCGTTCATCGTCAACCGGATCGGTGACTTCGGCTTCCTGATCGGACTCTTCCTGCTGTTCAATGCGCTGTCAGAGATCGGACACCCGGCGGTTTCGTTCGCAGGGATCCAGGCACACTTCGACGGCATCGTAGAGATGACCATCGCGGTGCCCGCGTGGATGCCCTTCGCCCCCGAGTGGCAGCTCGTGAACGTGATCGGGCTGTGCTTCTTTCTCGGAGCCTGCGGGAAATCGGCCCAGATTCCGCTCTACGTCTGGCTGCCGGACGCGATGGCGGGCCCGACTCCGGTCTCCGCGCTGATCCACGCAGCCACGATGGTGACCGCGGGTGTCTACATGGTCTGCCGCCTGAGCTTCCTCTACGCGGCCGCACCCGAAGCTTCTGCGGTGATCGCGTGGACGGGTGCGATCACCGCGTTGGTGGCAGCCACGATCGCGATCACGCAAAACGACATCAAGAAGGTGCTCGCCTATTCGACGGTGAGCCAACTCGGCTACATGTTCCTCGCTGCGGGCTGCGGCGGTTATACGGCGGCGATCTTTCACCTCGGAACGCACGCCTTCTTCAAGGGGCTGCTCTTCCTCGCCGCCGGCGCCGTCATCCTCGCGATGCACCACGAGCAGGACATGCGGAAGATGGGCGGCCTCTGGCGCCGACTGCGGATGACCCGCTGGGTCTTCTTTGCGGGCGTCTACGCGATCGCGGGCTTCCCACCGTTTTCGGGATTCTTTTCCAAGGACGAAATTCTCGTCGCCGCCTGGGCGTCCCACGTGCCCGGCCACACCTGGCTCTACGGGATCGGCATGCTGACCGCGGGCCTGACCGCGTTCTACATGTTTCGTCTCTGGTACCTCACTTTCTGTGGTGAGTCTCGCGTGCCGAGTGACGTTTTGAGCCACGTCAAGGATCCGAACGGCTTCGTGGTGAATCCGCTCTGGGTGCTCGCCTTCTTCTCTGTGACCGCTGGGCTCGTCGGTCTTCCCCAGATTTGGGGTGACCTGATCGGGATCGAAGAATCGAACAGCCTCGCCAACTTTCTGAAGCCGGTGTTCGCAGCGGGCGAACCGCATCACATCGCGCACAGTACGGAATACTGGATGGCATTCTGGGCGGTTGCGATCGCACTGTCGGGAACCGCGCTGGCCTGGTTGCTGTACATCAAGAAGCCCGGCGTCCCCGATCGGATCGCCGCGACCCTTTCCGGCCTCTATCGGACGCTGCTCAACAAGTACTATATCGACGAACTCTACGATGCGGTCATCGTTCGCCCGCTCGTCGTGTTCTCGGATCGCGTGCTCTATCGGATCGTCGATGCGGGCGTGATCGACGGGATTGGGGCCAACGGAACGGCGTACGGAATCCGCGCGGTCGCTGCAAACGGCCTGAAGTACGCGCAGTCGGGTCTCGCTCAGAATTACATCTTTTTCATGATCGTCGGTGCGGTGGCGATCGTGGGTTATCTGCTGAGGTAGGGGGGAATGGGCGAATTCGACCAACACCTGCTTACCATCATCACCTTCTTCCCGCTGGTGACGGCCCTGGGATTGATGGCGACGAGCATCCTCGCCAAGCTGCTCGGAGCGGATGGACTGCCGGCGTCACTCTGGAAGCCGATCGCGCTGGCCAGCAGCATTCTCACCTTCTTGCTGTCACTGCGCCTGTTCGCGGTATTCGATCCGCTCGAGACGGGTTTCCAACTCGTGGAACACGCTCCTTGGATTCCCGAGTACGGCATCCAGTATTTCGTGGGCATCGACGGCATCAGCCTGCTGATGGTGCTGCTCACGACGTTCCTGATGCCCATCATCTTGTTGGCTTCCTGGAACGACATCTCGAAGTCGCTGCGCAACTATCTCTTCTTCATGCTCAGCCTCGAGACCGGGATGCTCGGGGCGTTCGTGTCGCTCAACCTCTTCCAGTTCTACGTGTTCTGGGAAGCGATGCTGGTCCCGATGTACTTCATCATCGGAGTCTGGGGCGGCCCCCGGCGCGTCTACGCAGCGGTCAAGTTCTTCCTGTTCACGATGGTGGGCTCGCTGTTGATGCTGCTGGCGATGCTCGTCCTCTACTACCTGAATTTCGACCAGACCGGCGTGCTCAACTTCGACCTCGTGGCACCGCCCGGTGGCGAGATGGGCGGGTTGCTACAGACGGTGGTTCCGGTGGACGGAATCTGGTGGAAGACCCAGACCTGGTTGTTTGCCGCGTTCGCGCTCGCATTTGCGATCAAGGTGCCGATGTTCCCGCTGCACACCTGGCTCCCCGATGCCCACGTGGAAGCGCCGACTTCGGGTTCTGTCGTACTGGCGGGTGTTCTGCTGAAGATGGGGACCTACGGATTCCTGCGCTTTGCGATCCCGCTCTTCCCATCTGCTGCGGTCGAATTCACGCCCTTGATGATGACGCTGTCCGTCATCGGGATCGTCTACGGGTCACTCGTCGCGATGGTGCAATCGGACATCAAGAAGCTCGTCGCGTATTCGTCGGTTGCCCATCTCGGTTTCGTGATGCTCGGGATCTTTGCGCTGAACGTTCACGGGCTCACCGGCGGTGTGCTGCAGATGGTCAATCACGGCCTTTCGACCGGCGCACTCTTCATCTTGGTTGGGATGCTCTACGAGCGCCGTCACACCCGGCAGATCGCGGACTTCGGTGGCGAGGCGCGGCCGATGCCGGTCTTCGCAGCCTGCTTCGGGGTCGTGACGATGTCGAGCATCGGCTTGCCGATGCTCAATGGTTTCGTCGGGGAGTTCCTGATCCTGGTCGGCACGTTCCTGGCCGCTCCGATTTTCGCGATCATCGCGACGTCTGGCGTCGTGCTCGCCGCCGCGTACATGCTCTGGATGTTCCGGCGCGTCATGTTCGGCCCGGTCGACAATCCGGAGAACCGCGGCCTGATCGATCTCGGGCTGCGCGAAAAGGTCGTCATGCTGTCGCTGCTGATCCCGATCATCTGGATCGGCGTCTATCCGAATCCGCTCTTGCGTCGGATCGAGCCGTCCGTGATCGAATTGATCCGCCAGCTCGAAGTGCGTCGTGGCGTCGTCGAAGTGGAAACCGAGGTGGCGCCCGAAGTAGATTCCGAAGCGGCACCCGAAGCAGAAGCTGAACCAGAAGCCAAAACTGAAACCGCGAAACCGGACGCGCCCGATTCCGCGCTACCGGACGAAGCCGAGGAGCGGCTGTGATTCCCGCGCCGGATCTCAATCTCTCAGTTCTCCTACCGATCATCTTGGTGGCGATTGGATCGATGACGATCCTGATGGGAGAAGTCCTGCTCTCCCGTGCGGATACCGTGCTGGGGAGGGAGGTCACGGAGTCCTTCATCGGGACGGTGTTGGCAGGCACGGCGATCTTCTTCTTTGCGCTGACCCTCTGGGCTTCGGGGGTTGCGTTCGCCGGCGGCGGCGTGCAGGTTTTCAATCCCGACAATCCGATGTACCAGCTCGACCCCTTCTCATCGTTCGTGACCGCTGTGCTGGCGCTTTCCGCGTTGCTTTCCTGCGCGCTCTCGATCACCTACCTCTCTGAACTTCGGATTAATCACGGAGAGTATTACGCGCTCATCATGCTCTCTGCGTCCGGCATGATGCTGATGGTCGCCGCCGTCGATTTGATCGCCGTCTTTCTCGGGCTCGAGTTGATGAGCATCCCCATCTACGTGTTGGCGGGTTTCGATCGGCGCAAGCTGCGCAGCAATGAGTCCGCGCTCAAGTATTTCCTGATTGGATCCTTTGCGAGCGCGATTCTGCTCTACGGGATGGCGCTCTTGTACGGTGTCTCCGGCGGGACTTCCTTCGAGGCGCTTCGCGCCGGCTTCGATGCCGACAATCCGATGGCGCTCGTTGGACTGGGCCTCGTCGTGGTGGGCTTCGCGTTCAAGATCTCGATGGTGCCTTTCCACCAATGGACACCGGACGTCTACGAAGGAGCGCCCTCCGCGGTCACGGCCTACATGTCGGTGACGGTGAAGGTCGCGGCGTTTGCAACCCTGATCCGGTTGCTCGCGATGGCTTTCGGTCCGCTGGAAGCATCGCTCGAGACCATTTTCTGGGTGCTGTCCGCACTTACGATCGTGGTCGGAAACATCATGGCCATCATTCAGGAGAACGTGAAGCGGATGCTCGCTTATTCGAGCATTGCGCACGCCGGTTATCTGATGATCGGGCTCGTGACCGGAACGATCGAAGGTTACTCGGCGATGATCTTCTATCTGATCGCCTACACGTTCATGAATCTCGGCGCGTTCGGGGTGGTGGTCGCGCTCGCGAATCGAGGCAACGACTGCGAGCGGATCGCGTCGTTTGCGGGCCTCGCGCGCACCCGCCCCGGCCTGGCCGCGGTGATGGCGCTGTTCATGCTCTCATTGGCCGGCATCCCCGGCACCGCGGGCTTCATGGGTAAGTTTAAGATCTTCATGGCCGCGGTGAACTCCGGCGACATCTGGTTGCTGATCATTGGCGTGCTCATGAGTGTGGTGTCCGTCTACTACTACCTGCGGATTCCGGTTCTGATGTACATGCGGGAGCCCGAAGACGAATCCCACAGGACGGAGATCGCGAGTGGCGAGGGTGCCGTCCTGGTCGTTTGCGCACTCGCGGTGCTCGCGCTCGGATTGTTCCCGAACCGCGTGCCGACGCTCCTCTTCGGCGATCTCGACGTGCTGGATTGGGCGAACCGATCCGTAGGGATGTTCTTCGGCGGCTGAGCGGTTCCCGCTCAGCTGGCTTTCGCGTTCCGCTCGGCGGTTGAGCGTTCCCGCTCAGCTGGCTTTCGCGTTCCCCTTGGTCGCTGATCGCCGGCCGTTGCGCCTCGGGCCTTGCCCGCCGGTGTGGCCTTGTGCTTCTCTCTGAGGCCATGCTCGATCCTCGAATCCTCGAAAGCCGTCGCGACGAGATCGTCGCGAGTTGCAAATCCCGTCACGTCGATGTCGATGTCGACGCCGCGATCACCGCCCAGCGGCGCGTGACCGAGATCCAGACCGAGCTCAACGGTCTCAATCAGCGCCGAAACGAGCATCAGGCCGGTGGCAAGCGCAAGCTGGAGCCCGCCGAGCGAGAAGCCCACGTCGCCGAAGGCCGGCAGCTGAAAGAGGAAGTCGCCAGTCTCGAGAAGCGCCTCGCCGACGAGAGGGCGGTGCTTCAGCCGCTGATGCTCGCGATCCCCAATTTCCTCCACCCCGATTCGCCGCAGGGTGGCGAGGCGGACTTCAATGAACTGCGCCGGGTTGCAGAGCCCCGCAAGTTCGAATTCGAACCGCTCGACCATCTGGGGCTCAACGAGAAACTCGATCTCTTCGATTTCGAGGCGGGTGCCAAGGTGAGTGGTCAGAAGTGGTATTTCCTGAAGAACGAAGCCGTGCTGCTCGAGTTGGCGCTTCAGCGGATGGCGCTCGACTTCGTGATGGAGGCGGGGTTTACCCCGTTTGCGACGCCCGATGTCGCGCGCAAAGAGATCGTCGATGGCCTTGCGTTCAGCCCGCGCGGTAGCGAAAGCCAGATCTACTCGATCGAGGGCACGGATCTGGACCTGATCGGAACCGCCGAAATCACCCTCGGCGGGATCAACGCCGACGTGTTGCTCGACGAGGGCGATCTGCCGCTGCGCATGTCGGGGATCTCTCACTGTTTTCGGACCGAGGCCGGATCTGCGGGCCGCGAGAGCAAAGGCCTGTATCGGGTTCACCAGTTCAGCAAGGTCGAAATGTTCGCGATCACCCGCCCCGAGGATTCCGTGGCGATGCACGACGAGATCGTGGCGGTCGAAGAGCGCATCCTCCAGGCGCTGGAAATTCCGTATCGGGTGATCGACATCGCGGCGGGTGATCTCGGCGCACCCGCGTACCGCAA
>JAFDAW010000160.1 GCA_019313605.1 Deltaproteobacteria bacterium | reverse complement strand
CTCGATCGCGCTCACCTGCGCGTCGTCGATCGGAACCCCTAGCTGGTACTGGGCCATGATGCGAATCATCTCGTCGAGTTCTTGGATCGAACCATCGTGAAGGTAGGGACCCGTCTTCGCGATATTGCGCAGAGACGGAACCTTGAACACGCGGTGGTCGGCCTCTTCGCCCGTGACTTCCATGCGGCCGTGATCTTCGGTCGGGTACGGCTTGATGAGCCCGAGTTTCTGGTAGAGGCCACCGCCGATCGCTGCTCCCTGGTGACAGGTCGTGCAGCCGGCCGATGCAAACGCATCGAGTCCGGCGAGCTGCTCATCGCTGAGTGCGTTGTCATCGCCGGCGAGGAATGCATCGAACGGGCTCGGCGTCAGGAGCTTGCGCTCGAAAGCGCCGATGGCGTTTGCCATGTTGTCGTAGCTGATGGGCTTCTCTTCCTCGGGAAATGCAGCTGCGAAAAGCGGCGCGTAACCCGGGATCGAATCCAGTACCGCGACCACGGCCTCTTCCGACGGCATCGCCATCTCGATCGGATTCAGAACGGGCCCCTTCGCCTGCTCTTCGACATCCGCTGCACGCCCATCCCAGAACTGCGCGATGTGGAGAGCGGCGTTGTAGACGGTGGGCGAATTGCGACCGCCGACCTGCTCGCGGTGGCCGGTGGAAGTCGGCAGCCCGTCAACGCCGTGGTGATCGAGAAGGTGACAGGTGTTGCAAGAGACGTCGTGATTCTTTGAAAGTCGCGGCTCGTAGTAGAGGGCTCGGCCCAACTCGACCTTCGCGGGCGTGATGGCGTTCTCCGGATTCGAAGCTTCAGCGGGAAGCACGCCAAAAACAGCTGCGGCTCGCTTGCGAAGTGCGCTGCGGTCGAGAGCCCGCGCAGCCGCTTCGGGCGCCGCCGCCTCGGTTGCGGATTCGGGAGTATCGGTGACCGCATCCGATCGATCTTCTCCACCGCAGCCAACGAGCAGTGCCGCGATGATGGACACCACCGAGAACACACCACATCGCATCGCATTCCGGGTCTTGCGCGATTGTTCTGACCGGCTCATTCCCTTCCCTCCTGCGTTTGTCTGCGCCGGGACGGCGATGCTACCTACCGCGCATCCCACAAATTCCGCAGATCATTTCCGCAGATCGCTCCGTCGAGCGGTGCCCGTAAGGCTGCAAGAACCGCGACGATCTGGATTCAACCCTGCGATGGACATTCTAGCCGCAGAATTCAACGGCTGCGCGCGAGATCGATTGGAGTGGGGAGCTGAATCGAAGAGTGAGCGGCGTGACCTTCGGCACCCCCGTGCCCCATCAGCGTCGCGGCGGCAATCGTCCAGAGGCCGAAGCCGATCACCAACGCACCCACCGCCCATCGCACGCGCCCGCGATTGACGAAACCCATCAGCGTATTCGAGAGAGCGCCACCGGTGAGCATGATCGGCAGCGTGCCGAGGCCGAAGCAGGCCATCCAGCGCGCGCCCTCGAGTGCGCCGCCCGCGGCAACCGCGCCTGCGAGTGCGGCGTAGACGAGGCCACACGGCAGCCAGCCCCAGATCGCTCCAAGCGCCACCAACTTCCAGGGTCGGTCGAGTGGCCCCAGCCGTTTCGCAAACGGTGCAATGTGGCGCCAGGCCCTCGCTCCGACCTGCTCGATGCGCGCCATTCCCATCCACCAGCCGGATAGATACAGGCCCGCCGCGATGAGGAAGAGGCCGGCGAGCACGCGCAGCGCGGTGATTCCAATCGGTCCAAGCAGAGCCAGCACCGACAACCCAAGCCCCCCCGCGAGGGCGCCGGCGACCGCGTAGCTGAAGATCCGGCCGAAGTTGTAACCGAATTGCGCGAGTACCCGGCCGCGCAATGTGCTGGTTTGGGGCAGTGCTCCCGCGAGGCTCGCGGAGATTCCACCGCACATGCCGATGCAGTGCAAACCGCCGAACAATCCCAGGAGTGCGGCACCCACGAGCGACAGATCCATTGCGGGATTCACGAGGACTCGTCTCCGGGCCGATCGGGGGCTTCGGGCGCAACCGGATCGTCATCGAACAAAATGCTGTGCGCCGCTTGATCGAGGTCTTCGAATTGATCGTTGTTGACCGCCCAGATGAAGCCCCAGATCGCGAGACCGAGCAGCGCGAGCCCCAGCGGAATCAAGACGAAGAGGATGCTCATTTCGACACCCGCACGTCACCGAGTCTCAGCGCGTTACCGACCACCAACAGAGAACTCAGCGACATCCCAATGGCCGCCGCGTAGGGAGCAACCCATCCCATGCCGGCCAGCGGAAGAATCGTAAGATTGTAGACCAATGCCCAGGCGAGATTCTGACGGATCACGCGGCGCGTCTTGTGCGACCAATTCACGGCGCCGCCGAGGGCGTCGAGATCGTCTTCGAGCAGGACGGAGTCGGCGCGGGCGCGCGTCAGATCGCTGCCCCCGCCCATCGCGATCGAAATCTGGGCGGCGGCTAGCACGGGGGCGTCGTTCACCCCATCGCCCGCCATCGCAATGACGGCTCCACTCGCCTGCAGATCTCGAACGTACGCGAGTTTTTCCTCCGGGCTCACGCCACCGCGGGCCTCCTCGATGCCGAGGCGATGAGCGACGCGAGTCGCGCCGGGCGACGGATCGCCGGTCAGAAGATGCGTGCGCACCCCTCTGCGCCGCAGGCGTTCGATCAACTTCGCAGCGCCCGGCCGAAGCTCATCGCGAAGCCCGAACCATGCGACGGGCCCATGCTCGGCGACCAACAAAACCGCGCAATCCGCCTCATCGAAGCTCGGCGCGGATGAACCGGGGATCAGCGACAGTGCCCAATCCGCACGCCCGAGGCGGTATTCGACACCGCGAATCCTTCCCGACAAACCCGACCCCGTCACCGTGTTGGCTTCAGAGCAGACGATCTTCTGCTCTGATTGCGACTCATTTTCGCGTCGCACCCATGGCCCGTTCCAGCGAGAAAAAGCCCGCGCGATGGGATGGGAGGAGTGTTCCTCGAGAGCGCGTGCGATCGCCACGCACTCGATTTCGCTCTCTTCTCCAAGTGGCCGAATCGCGACCAGCTCGAGTTCACCTCGGGTCAGCGTTCCGGTCTTGTCGAAGACGAAGTCGCTGATGCGCGCGAGCCCCTCCAACACATGCCCGCGAGAAACCAACAGGCCTGTACGGGCCAGACCGTTGGTGGCAGCGGCCAGCGCGGCCGGAGTCGCGAGAGACAACGCACACGGGCAGGTCGACACGAGTAGCGCGAGCCCGATCTCGAAGGCTCGATCCGGCTGCACGTGCCACCAGTAGAAGGTCACGGCTGCTGTCAGGCTGAGCACCACTGCCACAAAGATTCGCGCCGCCCGATCTGCGGCGCGCACGGTTGCGGGGCGCTCTGCCTGCGCGCGGTCGAGCAGCGCGACGATGGAAGCGAGAGTACTGCTCGCGCCAGTGCGCGTGACCGATATGACGAGCGGGCTCTCGATGTTCTGGCTACCGCCGATGACCGGGTCACCGGGCAACCGCGCGTGAGGAAGCGGCTCGCCGGTCAGCAGTGCCTCGTCGACCGCGCTGCGCCCCTCCACGATGATGCCGTCGGCGGGAATCGTCTCGCCCTCCCGAACGCGAATCCAATCACCCGGCACCAGGAGGCGGCAGGCGACGACTTCTTCTCCGGTCGGACCCAGGCGCCGCGCGGTTCGAGGAGCGCCGCGCAACAGGCGCCGCGAAAATTCATCCGAGTGGCGGCGCATTCGCGCTTCCAGGTAACGGCCAAGCAGAAGGAAGAAGGTGAACATGCAGACAGAGTCGAAATACACTTCGCCTGCGCCGCGCCACATCGCCCCCACGCTCGCCAGATATGCCCCACCGATGGCGATCGCAACCGGTACGTCCATTCCGAGTTGACGACTCCTGAGATCCCTCAGCGCATTGGTGAAGAAGGGGCTGGCGGCGTAGAAGACCACCGGGGTCGTGACGATCAGGCTGACCCAATGCAGCAGGAGACGGTGACGATCGTCGATCCCCTGAAGGCTGCCAGCGTACAGACCGACCGCGTACATCATCACCTGCATCATGCCGAGACCCGCAACGCCGAGCCTGCGCAGCATCCGCCGTTGCTGATCGCGCGCGTACTGCTCTTCGCGATCGGGCTGGAATGGGTGCGCGACGTAACCGACCTCGGTCACCGCGGTGAGCAACTCACTCAGCTTCGCGATCGTCGGATCCCACGCGAGTTGGGCGCGGTGGCTACCGAGGTGGACGCTGACGTCGATCACACCCGGACGGCGTCGAAGCTGCCGCTCGATCAACCACGCACACGCCGCACAGCTGATCCCCTCTATCGAGAGCGTCGCGCGCTTGATGCCATCGGGATCGCAGCGTGTAAAACCGCGCTGGATTTCCTCGTCGTCAAATGATCGCGACTCCTCGGCAGAACTCGGGCTGAGCGCTTCGGGGTTGACACCATGGCCTTCGCGATGTCGATAGTAATCGTCGAGTCCCTGATCGATGATGGCCGTCGCCACCGCCCGACAACCCGGGCAGCACATCGGCCGATCGGCGCCGTCGATGACGACCGAATAAGATGAACCCGGTGGCACCGCCAGGCCGCAGTGGAAGCACGCCTCCACCGCACCCGCGATCGCCGTCGCGGAACTCATCCGCTCCCGCCCATGATCAGTGGCTCCGATGACGGGAGGTAGAGCGTGGTCGTCAGGCTCCAGGCATCGGATGCACTGGGCGTGCCCTTCGGCGCCGGCGAATCGCCTGCCGGCGTCGCTTCCGGAGGAGCGAGACCCGCGTACCAGCGCCCGCTGAGTTCCGCACTCAACTGCCCTCGGAAGGGGCCTGCATCCGGCCGAACGAGTGAGATGGATCGATCGCTCGCTGCCCGCGTCGGATGGCTGAGATCGAGCACCAGTTCCCGCACCGTCGCGACGTCTTCACCCGTCAGCTCGACGCGCACTTCACCGGTTGCGTTGTCGATCTTGAGTTCGGCGCGGATCGACCTCCGAACCGCGTTGGATTCGGACTCGAGGCGACGGTTGATCTGCGTGCCGCTTTCGTACCAGGACTCGCTGACCAGCGAGTCCTGATTCGCGAACGCAATCACGACGGTCGAAACGCCCGCAGCGACCGATGCAGAGAGCAAGGCGATGATGAACCACGGCCAGAAATAGCGGTACCAGGGAAGTCCGGCTCTCGGATCGGAATCATTCATGCGCGGAGGCTCCCGAGTCGGGGCCCGCTTCGGCGGGCCGCAGGAATCGACTCGTTTCCGTAATCGTATGGACCGGATCGCTAACGCTCTCCACGGTAAAATATACATCGGAGTTCGATGCGGCCTGAACCCCGGGCGCTGTCATCAGGCTGATCGGAATCGACACCTGGCTCCCACCCGCGATTTCGACTTCCCTGTCTCCCG
Source organism: Deltaproteobacteria bacterium (assembly GCA_019313605.1). Lineage (GTDB taxonomy): Bacteria > Myxococcota_A > UBA9160 > UBA9160 > SMWR01 > JACZVU01. The sequence continues at coordinate 1,345 of JAFDAW010000160.1, read as the reverse complement.
AAAACTGAAGCGGGACCTCCCCTTCCGCGCGGATCGCATACCTGCGCGAGCCCTGCTCCATGTTCATGATTCGCAGCGTGTAGGTGTTTTCGACCGAGCCATCCCAGCTCTCGCGGTAGAGGCGCCCGCGATCGCGAATGATGTCCAACCCAAGAGGAACGCGCGTTGCCAGGTCGAAAGTGAGTACTCCGAGCATGGCCAGCAACACCGCTCCATAACTCCACAACCGGAAGTGCGTCTTCGGCTTCGGAACGCCTTCGTCCTGATTCTCGGAGCTGAAGCGAATCAGATCCGGTGCGTAACCCATCGTCTTCATCACGCCATTACACACATCCACGCAGGCCGCGCAGGTGATGCACTCGTATTGAAGGCCCTCCCGAATGTCGATTCCGGTCGGACAAGCCCGCACACAAAGACCGCAATCGACGCACGCCCCGAGACCTCGCGCGCCGGGATCGACCCGTCTGGAGCGCCCCCCGCGCGGCTCACCGCGCCTGGCGTCATAGCTCACGATCAGAGTATCCCGATCGAACATCACGCTCTGAAATCGCGCGTACGGGCACATGTGGAGGCAGACCTGCTCTCGCAGCACACCCGAAAACAAGAAGCTCGCACCCGCCAGGGACAGGATCGCAAAGCTCTCCCGGTTACCGACACTCAGCTCCGCGATTTCCCGGAGAAGGACCGCGATTGGCGTGAAATACCCAACGGAGGTGATCGAAATGGACAGGGCCAGAACTGCCCAGCACAAATACTTGAAGCCCTTCTTCCCGAGCTTTACAGGAGACCACGGCGCCTGATCGAGCTTGATGCGCTGATATCGCCCCCCCTCGATCTTCCGTTCGATCCAGACATAACAAAGGGTCCAGACCGTCTGCGGACACGCGAATCCGCACCACAGCCTGCCGGCCGCCACCGTAAAGACGAAGAGTGTGAACGCCGCGAGGGCCAGAACGTCGTGGCCCAGAACGCGAACTTGCGCTCGGGGAGATTCAACCAGATCGCCTGTCTGCCTTCCCAGCGCAGCCACGGTCCGATGTAGAAGACCGCCACCAGGACACCGAGCGCAATGCGCCTCAGGCTCTGGAAGCGACCCTTGACCCATAGATACTGGATCTTGCGCCAGCTTTCGTAGAGCGAAACGATCTGGAACTCATCGGAATTCGCCGCCGGCGTTCCTTCGTCGGAACCGGCTCGAACACTTTCATCCGCGACCTGCATAGGTAGACCTGATCAGTCCCCAGTACCCGGGGAATTCGAGAGGCTGTAGACGTAGAGTGCGAGGAGGTGGATCTTCTCGGGCTCGAGAATCTCTCCGTGCGCGGGCATCTTGCTGTTCTTGCCG
>JAFDAW010000159.1 GCA_019313605.1 Deltaproteobacteria bacterium | reverse complement strand
TGGAAACGCCAGCAGATGCGCAAGAAGCTGCGAGCCGTCAAGTACGAAGAATTCGAAGCCAAACGCCGCGACAACGATAAAAACAACGACCGCCGCTTCCACTAAGCCCAGGACAGGGCGACAAATTCAACCGCACTTCGCAACGTAAAGCCCCACCACCAGACCCGGTCAACTGGGCCCCGACTAGCAGTGCGCAGCGCATAACCTGTGCGGTGTGTCCGGGCAGGTCGGGGCCCAGTTGACCGGGTCTCTTTGTTTTGTTTCGCGGTGGGGTAATCAACCGGCGGCGTTGTTACCCGGACACACCTTTTGCAGGTGACGCGCTACTCACCACTGGCTGCCCGGACACACCTCGCAGGCGACGCGCTGCTCACCACTAGTCGGGGCCCAGTTTACGGGGTTTCTTTGTTTTGCGGTGGAGGCGATCAGCCGCCGACGTTGTAGCGGATTTCGATGCCGTCGTGGTTGAAGAGGACGCTGCCGGGTTTGATGGATTCGACGACGAGGGGGCCGATGGCGTCACCCTCTTTCAGGCGCAGAACTTCTTCGGCATCGGCCAGCTTCACGATGGCGATACGCCGTTCGGTGTCGGGGTGCCAGATCGTCTTCTCGATTTTGATTGAGGGTACCTTCGCGCGTTGGACGACTTTATTCTCGGGCTCTCGCACGGGAGCGGGGATCGACTCGGGCACCGGAGCCGGTTTCGGTACAACGGCTGCGATCTCAATCGATTCAGGCGGTGCCGGTTCCGGTTTCGCGGATACGGACTCTACCGATTTCGCAGCCACCACCGGCTCGGGTTTCGGAATCGCAACGGGCTTGGCGTCGGCGACCTGCACCGCAGCGGGTCGCGGCTTCGCGGCACTCTTTGCAGTCTGAACATCGGGCTTACGCGTATTGGGCCGGCGGGCCGACCGCTTGGGCTCCTCTGCCGGTGCAACGCGATTCGGTGACGCGGCAGGCCCAACCGAATCGGCGGGCTGCTCGTCGAGACGTTGGACGACTTCGACGATCGCGGCGGCTTTGGCTTTCGATATTTCCGCTTGTTCACGCGCAGCGGGCTGTGCTCGAACCGAGGTTTTGCGGCGTGGCTTTTCGGCGGCCACCTTCTGCTTCGCGGGTGCAGGTGCGGCCACGGGTGCCACCGTGGCTGGCGTCGATTCCGTCGCTACCAATGCGTCGGGGTCTTCCCGGGTGGGCCAGAGCAAGAATGCAGCGGCGGCAACCGCCAGGCCACCGATCGTGGCGATTCCGATCTTCAGCCCGCGGCGATTGGGTTCGCGCTCGGGCGGCAAGTGATGAGAGACGACCTGCTCGTCGAGTGAGCGCTCGACACCCGCGCTCTTCTCGTCTTCCAGGCGCTGAAGCGCCTTCAGAATCGTGCTCACTCGAATTTCCAATCAGACGTCGCAGTCTCGACCTCGCCTGCGGGCGATTCGGCCTGCACCGAAAACGCTTCGATCGCGGCCGCGGACGGCGGTCCGACTGCAACGGCGGGCGGCGCTGAAGACTCGCCCTCGACCGACTGGGGACTCTTGCCCACTACGCCGTACCAACTGAGTGCACCGACGGCAACCGCGAGCAGGATCGCGGCCGGAAACGCGCGACGAAGTGCGGTCCGCCACGGATGGCGGCGCGATCGCACGCTCAAGATCTCGCGAGCAGCCCGGTTGATCGAATCCGGCCCCATCGTCGGCGTGCCGGACGCGTAGCCCACCAACATCGCGCGATCACAGAGGACATTGATCAGGCGCGGAATTCCGTGCGCCCGACGCTGAATCTCCCGGAGCGCCTTGTCGGTGAAAAGATTGCACTCCTTGCCGGCTGCAATCTTGAGCCGATGGCGAACATAGTCTCGCGTTTCAGCCGCGTTCAGCGGCGAGAGCGACCAGCGCACCGTGATCCGCTGCCGCAACTGACGCAACCCGCGAGAGTCCAACATCTCGTCGAGCTCCGGCTGCCCGAAGAGCACGATCTGGATCAACTTCGACGATGAAGTCTCGAGGTTGGAGAGCAGCCGAATCTCTTCGAGCGTAGCGGGGTCGAGATTCTGCGATTCGTCCACGATCAGCAGCGCCCGTCGACCCTCGCGGCTCGACTCGAGCAGAAACTGGTTGAGTTGGTCGTTGAGATCCGCGCGCGAGTAGCCCTCTGTGATCAGGCCGAATTCGATGCTGACCGCGCGCAGCAGGTCTTCGCCCGACATGATCGGGTTGAAGACGTACGCGACCTCCGTTTTCGGGCCAAGCCGTTGCAGCAGAGCACGACAGAGAGTCGTCTTCCCGGTTCCGACCTCTCCGGTGATGGCAATAAATCCCTCGCCCTGCTCGATGCCGTAGAGCAGATGAGCGAGTGCCTCCCGGTGGGATTCCGAGAGAAACAGAAAGCGGGGATCGGGGGTGAGCGAAAAGGGCTTCTCGTTCAGCCCGTAGAACTGGGTATACATGCTCAGATCACCACCAGACGAAGGAGTCTAACCCATGGATCCAGAAACCGGATCTGCTGCCGCTCCGCTCTGGCGGAGAGTCTGCTGGAATCTGACACCGCGTAAACGGGCGGGTTCACCCCACGCGGGAGCGACAGGCCAGCACCGGGCCAGCACTGCCGGAAGTCCATGGTGAACTACTTGGCCGGTTGGCTGGGCTCGCGCAAAGCGGGCTCTGTGGCCTGATCTTCTTCGGTTCGGCTCAGGCTCCGGAGGGCTCGTTGCGTCCTCGCGATGGCGGCGCGCTGCACGCGAAGCTCCTCGCTCTGGGCGGCAACCTGGCGCTCCAGCCGCTCGCGGCTGTCGTTGGCCTCATCGAGCCGGGTTTCGAGGTTGGCGATGCGACTCGCGAGCTCTTGAACGAGCTGCGACACGTCGCTGTCGGCACCACCCATGACGGCGGCGGCGGGCGGCACGCTGAATTCATCGCGCTCGGTCGGCAGGTCGGTGGTTTCCATATCCATCGGTTTCTCTCCCTCGGAGTCCTCGTCGTACAACCCGGTTTCCGGTTCGTTTGTATTCGCGGCCACTTCACTCAGCGAATAGGCTGCGGTGTTCTGCTCCTCCACCAACGGCGTGGGGCCGTCGTCGGTGGCTGAATCGTCCGTCGCGAATTCGAATCCCTGGGCGGGGATCCGATCGCTCGCTTCGCTATCGGAAGCTTCGGCATCTGAAGTTTCGCTATCCGCAGTTTCGCTCTCGGAAGCGGCGGCATCGCCGTCGAACGCGCCCGCAAGCGTCGTGACGTCGAGATCCTGCGGAAGCGATCGCCTGCGGAAGAGTCGGACGGCCACGACGAGGACGATCAGCGCAGCGGCTGCAATCCCCGCCATCGTAAGCATGTCGAACGGCAAGCCGGAACTCTTCGGCTTGGGCTTGTCGATCCGCCGGTTGATGTCGGACGGGCTCGGCACCCGCGGTATCGTGACATCAGCGACTGGCTCCACGACGCGTGTGGAATCACCCAGCGGAGCTTCTTGGATTGTGTCCGCGGCGTCGGCGATCTGCTCGGGTGCCGGCTCCTCGGTGGGGTCGGTCGGAGGCTCCCAGCCATCTGGCTTGTGGGCGCCCGGAATCGAGTTGCGAAGAGACTCGCGGCGATCCACTTCGGCGGCGAGTGAATCGGCCACAGGCTCGGGCTCGACTACGGCGACCGGGATCGGCTCGGGCTCGGGTTCGACCACCGGCTCCGGCTCGATGACGGCGACGACCTCCGGCTCGATGACGGCGACGGACTCCGGCTCGATGACGGCGACGGACCCCGGCTCGACCGGAACGGATATGGGGTCGGGGGTAGGCTCGACCGGAGCAGATATGGGGTCGATTTTCGGTAAGGGCTTCGGCTCGACGACCTGGGCAATGACGGGTTCCGGCTTGGGCTTCGGCTCGATGACCTTGGCGATGACGGGTTCCGGCGCGGGCTTCGGCTCGATGACCTTGGCGATGACGGGTTCCGGCGCGGGCTTCGGCGCGGGCTTCGGCTTGGCGATGACGGGCTTCGGCTTGGTGGGAGCCGGTTTCGCGTAGGGGTCCCCTGTCAGTTCTGCGATCTCAGCGGCCGAGTGCACGAAGTCGAGCACGATGCGCGGCGGATTCGAAAGAATCATTTCCTTCATTTGAAGGCCGGACTTTCGCAGCCGGATCTGCGCGATCGCCTGATCGGCGCTCGCCGGAATGTTGACGGATTCGATCCCGACGCTCTTGGAAGTGATCTCACGCGTGGGCGTCGATGCTTCGAGGGTCACGGTGAGCTGCTCCACACCGTCGGCGTCAGTTCGGCGCTCCACCTGATAACCCGCAAACGCATCCATCTCGAAGACGAGGCGGGTGAAGCTGGGGTGGTTACCGACGCGAACCTGAACGATCCGATTGGCCTGGGCGGGCGCGGCGATCAGAAGCAGCAACACAATCATCCAGGCCGCACGGCGCACCCCGATGGCGAGTTGATCGACTGAATTTTGCTTCGCGCGGCTCACGTTATTTCGTCACGCCTCTCTCAACACGGCGGCAGCTCTGATCCGTCACCACCGACTTCGCTGTGGTTCTCTTCGGCGGATTGTTCGTACGCTTGAACATCAAGCGGCAATTTTTGAACATTGATCGGCAATTTAATCATCTTTCTGCGATCAATGACCTCAGTGTGTGTAAAAAGCCCCTCTTATCGACATGAACTCGATGCCCGCCGCGCACTCCAGATTGGAGACAGCACCCTCAATCGGAGAACAGCGTCCGCATGGTTGCGATCGCGGGTTCAATTCGAGGACCGTACCACGACACCAAAGTGCCGTCGATGAAATGAATCCGGCCGTTTCGGGCCGCCGGAAGCGTCAACGCCGCAAGCTCGCGCGCGTCGCGCGGACCGAAATCGTAGGGTTCGCTCGGCAGCAGGATGACCTCGGGCGCCGCAGCCACGATCTGCTCGATTTCGACGATCGGATAGCGCCGGTCACCGAAATCGGCGAATACGTTGGCGCCGCCGCAGAGTTCCAACAGGCTCGACGCGTAGGTGTCGCCACCGACCGCCATCCACGGCTTCTTCCAGATCGGGCAGAAGACCGGCACGCCACGCGCGGGGCGCTGCGCTTCTGCCGCGCGCACGGCCTCTTCCACCGGCCGCACGACAGACTCGACGGCTTCCGCGGTCGCCCCCAGACTCGCGAGTTCGCGCAACAACGCGACGCCATCTCGTACGGTTCGCGGGTTCGTGACCCAGACGTCGACCCCGGCCGCGCGCAGCGCAACCACGGTCGGCTCGCGATTTTCTTCTCGATTGGCGATCACGAGATCCGGCTTGCGTTCGAGGATCTGGCGAACGGACGGATTCTTGGTGCCACCAATCCTGGGTAGACCTGCCACCCCATCGCTCGGATGAATACACCAATCCGTGATCGCGACAACGCGATCGCCCAGCCCCAGGCAGAAGAGCGACTCTGTCACGCTCGGAACCAGCGAGACGATACGCGTCGCAGGCCGCACCGGAGAGCCGGTCATTACGCCTCGAAGGTCACCTCGAGAACACCGTCGTTCAACTTTGCGGAGCTGATCGAGCGGCCGGCGACGGAATCCGGCAGCGCGATGCGGCGCCGGGCGTCGCGCACCCGCACGAGAAGCTGGTCGCCGTGAACAGCGAGGTCGAGTTCGTCCGTCGATGCGTGGACGAGATCGATTTCCATCACGGTCACTCCATCTCGTTTGGCGAGCCGGATCGGACGCGCGCGGGTGAAGAGCGCCGCGGGATCCCGATCTGCATACATCTCGACAGCCAGCTCGCGCAGGGCCTCCACCCCGATGGGCTCGGTCGGATGCAGCGGAGCGCGAAATTGCGGCACGGGAAACGACTGCTCGATTTCTTCGAGCTCGGCGCGTTCGCGCTGTGCCCAACGTGAAAAATAGCCCGTGGTGGCTTCCGGCGGCATCACGCGGTTGACCAACACCGCGTCCGTCGCAACCCCGTAGAGACTCAGATAGGCGAACGAACGCCGGGTCTCATCGATCACGACCCGAGCGGGATTGACGACGAGGCGAGCGCTCGTGCGGTCCGTGTCGAGCAAGATCGAACGGACGTCTTCGACTTCGAGATAGAGGCGCTCGAAGGCCGCAAAGACCTCGTCACTCGGAACGTAGACATCCGCACCGAACGTCGCGGCAATCGGGCGAATCGCTTTGGCGGCTTTTCGTTTCCAGTCGAAAAGATTCTCCATGAAAATTCGCAGAACATCGGGAAAGCGCAGCATCCGAAGCGTCGAGCCCGTCGGTGCGCAATCCACCACGCAGACGTCGTACTCGCCGGTCGCTTCCACCTCGCGAATACCGCGCAGCGCGACGAGCTCTTCCATACCCGGGAAGACCAGCAACTCCTCGGCGACCATGTCGTCGGTGTTCGATCGCATCAGCTCGCGCAGCCAATTCTGAATGCTCGACCAGGAGCGGTCGAGCTCGGTCAACACGTCCACTTCTTGTGCGACGAAGCCCTCAGCGATCTCGATCGGCACGGGGCCGACCGCTTCACCGAGCGCATCACCCAGGCTGTGGGCGGAATCCGTC
>JAFDAW010000406.1 GCA_019313605.1 Deltaproteobacteria bacterium | reverse complement strand
GGTGGCGTGTTGCCGCACTGGATGCCAGCCGTCACACCGGAAGAAAGGACCGCGCAGGCGTTGGTCGTGGCGCCACTGATGGCGCGTTCGCGGCTGGAGGCGATGGTGGTGCGGCAGGCGCGCCTGCCTTCAAACTCGATACACGCCTCACACTCGACCTGGGCCTCCTTCATCAGCGCCATGACGAGCACCGAAACGAAGGCTGCGGCCAGAACAACTCCCGTGATGACACGCGCCATAGAGCAACGATACCTGTTCTGGACGGCTGCAACATCATCTGCCGCTGGCCACCAAGCCGAATTCCGCAAGTGATTGAAGTCGCGCTCCAGGGCCAGATGGCACGACTAATGATGGAGATCAGACGATCGATTCGTCGACGAAGATGTCGGCCTCGGGTTGAATCAACTCTTCTACGCCCGGGATCGCGTGGAGAATGTCCAGCGCGGAGATCACACCCTGCACTCGGAGCGTTTCGTCCACGACCACCAGGCGGTGAATCCGCTCTTCAACCATCGTCGCGGCAGCCACCGCGATGGGCCGATCGGCGCCAATGCAATGGACCATCGGAGACATCACGTCCTCGACCGGAGCTGTCTTGATGTCGGTGAGCTGCAATCCAGCCATCGCATCCTCGTCGGTGACGTGTAGCCGCGAGTTGTCGTAGAACGAGCCGCGAGTTGTCGTAGAACGCCGCTCCGTCCACACCGGTGTTGTAGTGCCAGGCCAGCAGGTCGGTTTGGCTGATCACGCCGACCAGGATGCCGTCGTCGTTGACCACGGGCAGCCCGTGCACGCGCCGTTCCAGCAGCAGCTTTTCCAACTCGTGCACGTCGCTCTTGCGATTGATTACCGCGACGTCGCGGGTCATCAAATCGCCCACCTGCTTCACGCTCATCGAACAGCCTCCGAAATCTCTCGACGGCCGTGCTGGCCGTCGAACTGCCTAGATGATGGCATGACTGAAAGCCGTTGCCCAGTGGCCGATCGCGCAATCATCTCTTGACATTTCGTCGATCCGCTTCGCCTCGCACTGAGGGCCAACACGACGAGCCGCACGATCGGCAAGCCGATCGTGCGGCTGCAGCCGCGACAGTTACTTGGGACCTAGATTGGGTCGTCGATTCCCAAAGCCAGCGGAATCCGATGCTTCGTTAGCGCACCGCCGGACGCGAGTTGTTGCGCGAGCGTCCGCCGCTTCGCCGCCCGCGCGCAGAGCGCGGTCGGCCGCGTTCTGCGCCGCTCGAACGTCCGCGCACACTGCGCGTACCGGAGCGCCGCGAATCTCGCTTGGCTTCCGCCTCAGTGAAGCTCTCGACCTGCTGCCGCGGGATGGGATCACCGATCATGCGCTCGGTCGCGCGCACCCAGCCCCAATCATCACCGGTGACGAACGTGCAGGCTTTCCCCTCGCGCTCCGAGCGCCCGGTGCGCCCGATGCGGTGGGTGTAGGACTCCGGTGTGTTCGGCACGTCGTAGTTGATCACGTGGGACACGTCGCTCACATCGATGCCGCGCGCGGCAATGTCCGTAGCCACCAGGATCTCGAACTTGCGACTCCGAAAGCCGCTCATCGCTCGATCGCGTTGTACCTGAGACATATTGCCCTGCAGCCCAACGGCGCGATGGCCGGATTTCCCGAGCTGCTCGGCGAGACGTCGCGCGCGGTGCTTCGTGCGCGTGAAGACGATCGCCGAATCGCAACCGCCAGCCGTCAGAATGTGCTCGAGCAGATCGCGCTTGCGATCCTCCGCCACTGGAAACAGTGCGTGCTCGATGGTATCAGCGGGCGCGGTGCCCGCGAGTTCGACAACGTGCGGCTTGTAGAGCACCTCATCGGCCAGGCGGCGAATCTCCCGCGGCATGGTCGCCGAGAAGAGCAGGTTTTGGCGATCCTTCGACAGTGCCGAAAGGATGCGGCGAATGTCCGGCAGGAAGCCCATGTCGAACATGTGATCGGCCTCGTCGAGCACGAGCGTCTCGACATCACCGAGCCGGGCGGCCCCCTGCCGCATCAGGTCGAGTAGGCGCCCGGGGCAAGCCACCACGATCTCGGGGCGGCGCCGCAGCGCAGCAATCTGGTTGCGCATGGAGGCGCCGCCAAAAACGAGCGCCGTCTTCAGGCGCGTGAACTTCGCGAGCAGCCGGATCTCGGCGTCGATCTGGGTTGCCAGTTCGCGCGTGGGTGCCAGCACGAGGACGCGCGGCCCAGGCTTGCGCTCATCGAGCAGCTGGTCGAGCAGTGGCAGCGCGAACGCCGCCGTCTTACCGGTGCCAGTATGGGCAAGGCCCAGCACATCGGCCCCTTCGAGGGCCGCGGGAATGGTTTCGACCTGGATCGGCCGGGGCTCCACGAACCCAGCGGCGCGAATGCCGCGCACGAGGTCCGGGTGAAGCTCGAACCGGTCGAAGCCGGTCGATGAAACGGGTTGAGAAATTGACATGTAGATAGTGGTCTC
>JAFDAW010000158.1:6570-11390 GCA_019313605.1 Deltaproteobacteria bacterium | reverse complement strand
GAGCAGCTCCGCGCGGCTGTGGCGGGACGCGACGACGTGGAGGTCCGCGAAGTTTCGTGCATCGGTCGCTGTGACCGCGCCCCCGTGGCGCTCGTCGGCCACGATGTCGTTTCGATGACCGAGCCAGAAAAGGTCGTCGCGATCGTCGACGGGCAGGATGCCGCTTCCGAAGTTCGAGAAAGGCCGAACTGGGGCGAGGCCGAAGTCTATCGGGATCTCGCAGATCACCACGGGGCACTGCGTGCGGCCATCACCAGCGATCGGCCGGGTCTCTCCGAAACGCTCGTCAATTCGGGTCTCCGGGGAATGGGCGGCGCCGGTTTTCCCACTGGAAGAAAGTGGACCCTGGTGGCGAAGGAGCCTGCGACACCCAAATACGTCATCTGCAACGCGGACGAGAGTGAGCCCGGCACCTTCAAGGACCGGGAGGTGCTCCGAGATCTTTCCCATCTCGTGATCGAGGGCATGACGATCGCGGGATACTGCATCGGCGCCGAGAGCGGTTGGGTGTTCATCCGGCACGAATACGAGCCCGAGCGCGTTGCCGTGCAGGCTGCGATCGACGCCGCCTACGCGGCGGGCGCACTCGGACAGAACATCTTCGGCAGCGGCTTCAATTTCGAGTTGAAGGTCTTCGTTTCGCCCGGGGGCTACATCCTCGGCGAAGAGACCGCGCTGCTCGAGTGCATGGAGGACCGGCGCGGGGAACCGCGCAACAAGCCACCCTTTCCGGGTGTCGAGGGACTCTGGAACAAGCCGACCCTGTTCAACAATGTCGAAACCTTCGCGCACCTCACGGGCATCCTTCGCCACGGCGTCGACTGGTGGCGTTCGCTCGGGCTGGGAGATCACGCCGGGCACAAGTTCATCAGTGTCAGTGGCGATGTGGAGCGGCCGGGAGTCGTGCTGATTCCGATGGGGGCGACAGTCGGTGAACTCCTGGAGCGCTGCGGAGGCATGCGCGGCGGCCAGGAACTGATCGCGTTTGCGCCCGGTGGTGCGTCGAGTAATTTCCTACCGCCGGATCAACTCGACGTTGCGATTGATTTCGGCACCCTCGAAGCCGTCGGCTCGATGCTCGGTTCGGGTGCCGTCGTATTCGTCGGGGAGTCCAGCGATCTGCTCGAGGCGGGGCGCAGTGTGACTCGCTTCTTCCGCAACGAATCCTGCGGCAAGTGCGTGCCGTGTCGGGTCGGTACCGAAAAGGCTGTCAAGATGTTGGAGCGGGCGGATGAGATCTCTGACGACCAGCACCGAGAACTCGAAGCGCTCCACGCGACACTGGCTCGCACGAGTATCTGCGGTCTGGGGCAGGTCGCATTGGGACCGCTGCTTTCGATCCTGAAGAATTTTCCGAATGCAAATGACCGGGACTGACGGGTGAACGCGGCCGGAATCGTATTGTGCGGCGGGAAGTCCTCTCGCATGGGCCGCGACAAAGCCTGGCTCCCGTGGCGCGGGCAGCCGATGATCGCCCACGTCGTGTCGATTCTGCGCCCGATCGTCGACGAGGTTGTGGTGGTTGCCTCCGATGGGCTCGAACTACCGCCGCTGGACGCTCGCGTCGTTCGCGACCGCGAGCCCGCGCTGGGCCCGCTGGCGGGGATTCGCGAGGGACTCGAGCAGATCCGTACCGAGTTCGCGTTCGTGACGGGAACGGACGCCCCGTTTCTCTCCCCGGCCTTCGTGAAGAAGCTGCTCTCGTGTGGATCTGCGGCCGCACCTGAAATCGATGGACACGTCCAGACCCTGGCCGCCGTGTATCCGCGCAGTGCGTTGGAGCGGATCGATGCGATGCTCGCGGAGGGGCGTGCGCGCCCGCTTCAGGTTCTCGAAGAGTTCGGCTATCGAAAATTATCTGCCAAGGAGCTGCCCGATCTGCAGTCTGTGCGCGGCTTCAATACACCCGAAGAATACCTCGAAGCCGTTCGCGAATCCGAAGCGCGGGCGACCGCGACGCTCGAGTTTCAGGGGCGGGCCCGGTTGGCGATGGGGCGTAGCGAACTCGAGGTTCCGGTCGGCACGCTCGGCGATGTGCTAGCGCCCGTTCAGTCCTCGATTGAAATCCTCGACGGGGATGTTGTCGCAAAGCCTTTTTCGATTTCGTTGAACGGGCACGGGTTGGCGTGCAGCGCGGCGATTCCAGTCGGGCCCGGCGAGCGCATCTGCGTTCTCGACACGGCTGTGGGGTGTTGACGGTGGCCTGGCGACGAAGCGGCGGGTTTCCTCACTACAGTCGGCTCGATTGCAGGGCCGCCAAGGTTCGGACGGAATCATGATCCAACTTACGATCGATGGCGTCGCGGTCGAGGTATCCGATGGCACCACCATCTGGGACGCCGCTCGATCTGTGGGAATCGAGATCCCGGTTCTCTGCCACGAGCCGCGCCTCGAGCCCGCGGGCGTTTGCCGGGTGTGCGTCGTCGATGTCGGAGAGCGGCTGTTGGTGGCGTCCTGCGTGCGGTCCTGCGAGCCGGGCATGGAGGTGCGGACCGCGACGGAAGAGATCGAATCTCACCGCAAGACACTGGTCGAGTTGCTCGTTTGCGATCAGCCACCGCTCGAGCGGGATCCGAAAGAGACGACCATCGGCGGAAACGATCTGCTCGCGTTGGCCACCCACTACGATGCGCGCAGAAACCGATTTCCATCGAGGGACGGCCGGCCCGCAGATTCGAGTTCGTCGGTGATCGCCGTCGACCACCAGGCGTGCATTCTCTGTGACCGCTGCATCCGTGCCTGTAACGATCTGCAAAACAACGAGGTGATCGGTCGCACCGGCAAGGGTTACGGTGCCCGGATCGCATTCGACCTCGACCGGCCGATGGGCAAGAGCACCTGTGTTTCCTGCGGCGAGTGTGCGGCTTCGTGCCCGACGGGTGCGCTGGTCGATCTGGCGGTTTCGGTGCCGCTGCAACCGCGGGAACAGCTCACGCCCGTCGAGAGTGTCTGCCCCTACTGTGGGGTGGGTTGTGCAATCACCTACCACGTGGATCAGAAACGCAACGCAATTGTTTTTGCCGAAGGCCGCGAGAACCCCGGCAGTCAAGGGCGGCTCTGCGTGAAGGGGCGTTACGGCTGGGACTATGTGCAGCACGAGCAGCGCCTTACGGTTCCGTTGATCCGACGAGAAAGCAGCTATCCAAAGGGCGCGATCTCTCGCGATGTGAGCGGTGAACACGACGGTCGGCGCAAGCCCGGCGGACTCGTCGATTACGCCGAGGTGCTCCCCGCGTTTCGGGAAGCGACCTGGGAAGAAGCGCTCGATCTCGTCGCGAGTCGACTGGCCGGGATACGAGACAGCCACGGCTCGGATTCCCTCGCCGGCTTTGGCAGCGCCAAATGCTCCAACGAAGAGGCCTACCTGTTCCAGAAGATGATTCGTGCGGCCTGGCGGACGAACAATGTCGACCACTGCACGCGCCTTTGTCACGCCTCGAGCGTGACCGCTCTGCTCGAGGGCATCGGAAGCGGCGCAGTGACCACGACCTACGCGGATATCGCCAACGCCGAAGCGGCCTTGATCGCGGGCTCCAATACGACGGCCAATCATCCGGTCGCCGCCACCTTCTTCAAGGAGGCGAGCAAGCGCGGTACGAAGCTCATAGTGGTGGACCCGCGCCGCCCAGACATCGCCGACCACGCCGATTATTACTGCCGCACCAAACCCGGCACCGACGTCGCTTTCTACAACGCGATGATGCATGTCATCATCGAAGAGGATCTCGTCGACCGCGCCTACGTGGAGGAGCACACGGAGAACTACGAGGCCCTGCGTGAAATGGTCGAGAAGTACTCGCCCGAGCAGGTGACCAAGGTCTGCGGCGTTCCCGCGGATACGATTCGCGAGGTCGCGATCACATTCGCAAAGGCGCGCACCGCGATCATCTTCTGGGGAATGGGAATCTCCCAGCACACGCATGGCACCGACAACTCGCGCTGCTTGATCGCGCTCGCTCTATTGACGGGAAACATCGGCAAGTCGGGTACGGGCCTGCATCCGCTGCGGGGGCAGAACAACGTCCAGGGGGCGAGTGACGCGGGGCTGATTCCGATGGTTTACCCCGACTACCAAAGCGTCGAGGACCCGGAGATTCGCGAGAAGTTCGAGCGGGCCTGGGGCCGGTCGCTCTCGCCCAAAAACGGACTCACCGTCGTGGAGATCACGAAGGGTGCACAGGAGGGTTCGGTTCGCGGCATGTACATCATGGGCGAGAATCCGTTCCTTTCGGATCCGAATGCCAACAAGGTTCGCAAGGCGCTCGCGAATCTCGATTTTCTGGTGGTGCAAGACATCTTCCTCACGGAGACCGCCGAATTCGCGGACGTCATCTTGCCGGCGAGCGCCTTCTTCGAGAAGGAAGGCACTTTCACGAATACGGATCGTCGGGTGCAGATCGGGCGGCCGGCACTGAAGCCACCGGGACAGGCGCGCCTGGATTGGGAGATCATTTGCGAAATTTCGACTCGAATGGGCTACCCGATGAAATACGACTCTACCGAGCAGATCTTCGAGGAGTTCGCAGCCCTGACTTCGTCGTATGAGAAGCTCCGGCATGGCAATCTCGGATCGACCGGCAAGCTCTGGCCGAATCCGGACCCCGAACATCAAGACGGACCCGCGGTTCTGTTTGGCGACGGATTCCCGACGCCCAGTGGCAAGGCGAAGTTCGTTCCCGCAGAGTGGGTGTCCGCGAAAGAACTTCCCGACGCCGAGTACCCGCTGGTACTGAGTACCGGTCGCGTGCTCGAGCACTGGCACACGGGCTCGATGACCCGCCGTGCAAAAGCACTCGACGCGATCGGGCCCGAGGCCTTCG
>JAFDAW010000158.1:0-6556 GCA_019313605.1 Deltaproteobacteria bacterium | reverse complement strand
CTCGACGCGATCGAGCCCGAGGCCTTCGTTGCGATTCATCCTGACGACGCTCGCGAGCTCGATGTCGAGAGCGGCGATCGCGTTCGTGTCACCAGTCTTCGTGGCAGCATCGCGTTGCGCGCGCGCATTACCGACCGCGAGCACAAGGGCGCGGTCTTCATTCCGTTTCACTTTCGCGAAGCTTCGGCGAATCTACTGACGACGGACGCGCTCGATCCAGACGGAAAGATTCCCGCGTTCAAGTTCTGCGCAGTGCGTGTCGAGCGATTGAGCGACGACGCGCCTTCGGGTTGAAGCGGTTGAAGAGCCGTTCTCACTTTCGCGAATCAGGTATTGCGGGCGCATTGGCCTTCGGCCAAAGCTAATGCGTCGTCGCATAACCCCAGAATGGGGTTATGCTCCTAGCGGCGCGTTGGCCTTCGGCCAAAGCTAATGCTTCGTCGCATAACCCCATTCTGGGGTTATGCTCCTAGCCTCAGTGGTGAAGACGAGATGATTGCCAAATTCGAGCCCAGCGCACACCCTTCGGAACTGACGCCGCAGCAGGTTGCGCGTGAGTTTCACCGGCTGATCGATTCGGGCGCGCCGATTCGGTGCGCAGGCGACGCGCGTGACAACCCCGAATGGCTGCTCTCGAGCGGCTACACGCCAAAATACAAAGTCGATCTTTTCGATACCAGTTATTACCTCACGAACGTTCGCCAGAATCCCGACATCCGATTCTTTATCGCCTATGTCGTCCAGAAGAATCATCGAACGGGGCGGACCGAAATCTTTCCGCGAATTTTCTACAAGGACATTTCACTGATCTGGCGCTCGGCATCGCACTTCATCCGATCGGAGGACGAGAATTGGATCGGCAAGGGCGAGATGAGAACCTACGTGATCGACGGTGAAGAGATCGAGCAGAGCGTCGAAGAAACCACCGATCTGCCTCTGGAGATCCAGACGGCTCTCGAGATATTGGGCCGAAAAACGCGCAGGGTGCCGTTTGACGAGGTCGCCATTGCGCTGGTGTTGCGCCGGGGGAACGACGATCGGATCGAGCCCTATCGAGACTTTCTGGAACCTCGCGAGCGAGCGCGATCGAATCCGCGCAATCTCATCAACCGGGGTCGCAGCATCGCTCGCTTCAGCCGCAAGAACGATCCAGCTTCACTCCGGTTCGTCAAGGGTTTCGAGCCCGATTTCGATCGCGGAGTCGTAGAGGTCGGCACTTCGAAGAGTAAACTCTACGGAGGTCGTCTGAAGCGATTCAGGATTCTGTCGAAGAATCGAAAGATCCAATATTTGTTTTTCGCCGGGCCGCACAGCGCGTGGATCATCCCGCCCCAGACGACGGCGGGCAATTTGACGAGTTACGGTGTTCGGGCGATCGATGTGATCGCCGATGAAGACCTGTGCATTCCGGGATACGACTACCATTTCATTGACCACTCCGAAGACCCTCCGGTGCTCGTGACCCAGATTCCCGAAGGTTTCGCGGGAGCGATCAATGGGTTCGATCCGACCAGGGCGGACGCTTCGCGGTGGATCGATCAGCTTCCCGTGATCCAGGAATTCAGGCGCAAGCTTCTGAAGAAGTCGAACTCCTAACGGCGCGTTGGCCTTCAGCCAAAGCTAACGCGGCGTCGCTCGACCCCATTCTGGGGTCATGCTCTTAGCGGCGCGTTGGCCTTCGGCCAAAGCTTACGCGTCGTCGTTCGCCCCCATTCTGGGGCCGAACTCCTAGCAGCGCGTTGGCCTTCGGCCAAAGCTTATGCGTCGTCGCATGCCCCCATTCTGGGGTCATGCTCCTAGCGCTCTTCGACTGTCCAGGTGTCGCCGGAGTGGAGGAGGTCGTGCAGCGAGCCGGCGCCGCGCTTGACGACGGCGCCGGCGACCTGGCCCTGCAAGAGGGCGTCGTAGGTCGCTGTTTCGACTGCGCGAAAAACGCCAATCGGTAGCGGGAAATCCGGTCGCCTCAGGCTCGCGAGTGCAAATGCATAGGCGGGCGTCTGATACGCCTCATTGTGTACTGCCACGCCGGCTGCGATCGGATCCTGGTCTTTCTTGAGTTCGATCACCCTCGCGATTCCGTCGTGAAGTGAAATCCCGCGGCGATGGCCCTCGGATCCGTAGACCAGCGGCTCTCCATCTTCCAGCACGAGTGCGGCATCGATCCGGCTCTTGCGATCTTCGACCTCGGCCCACTCGTTGTCGTTGTAGACCGGGCAGTTCTGGAGGATCTCGATCATGGCGGTTCCCGGGTGGTCGTGCGCCCTTCGCAGAAGCTGCTGAAGGTGGGCGCCGTCTACGTCGATCGCCCGAGCCACGAAAGTTGCGCCCGCTCCCAACGCAAATGCGAGCGGATCGATCGGATGATCGATCGATCCGTCGGGCGACGACGAGGTGTACATTCCGATTTGTGAGGTCGGTGAGTATTGCCCCTTGGTGAGGCCGTAGACCCGGTTGTTGAACAGCAGGATCTGGATGTCGATGTTCCGCCGGATCGTATGCAGCATGTGGTTGCCGCCGATCGAAAGTCCGTCGCCATCGCCGGTTACCACCCAGACGGAGAGATCGGGCCGACTGGCCTTGATTCCCGTCGCGAAAGCGGGCGCTCGGCCGTGAATGGTGTGCATTCCGTAGGTATTCATGTAGTAGGGAAAGCGGCTCGAGCAACCGATGCCCGAGACGAACACGAAGTTCTCCCTCGGAACTCCGAGGTCGGGCATCACGCGCTGAACGTTGGCGAGGATCGAATAGTCGCCGCAACCCGGACACCATCGGATGTCCTGGTCGCTCATGAAATCCTTGCTCGTGAGCTGGTTGAAGTGATCGGTCACGGTGACGTCTCCTCGCTCAGCATTTCATCGATGCGAGCGAGAAGCTCCTCGATGAGGAAGGGTTGGCCGCGAACCTTGTTCATCCCGATCGCCGGCACCAGGAATTCAGTGCGCAGAAGTCGAACGAGTTGCCCCTCATTGAGCTCGGGTACAAGGATTTTGTCGAAAGAGCGCAGGATCGACCCGAGGTTCTTGGGGAACGGGTTGAGGTGACGCAGATGAATGCTCGATACGGCCTTGCCGTTCTGTCGCGCCGCCTCGACGGCGGCTGTGATGGCGCCGAAAGTTCCCCCCCAGCCCACGACGAGCAACTCGCCGCTCCCGGGGCCGTCGATTTCGATGGGTGGAATATCCGCTGCGATGCGCGCGACCTTTTCGGCGCGAAGGCGAATCATATCCTCGTTGTTTCGGGGGTCGTAGGAGACGTTCCCAGTGCCTTGCTCCTTGGCGAGTCCGCCGATCCGATGTTCCAGGCCCGGAGTGCCGGGTATCGCCCAGGGGCGAGCGAGGGTTTCGGGGTCGCGCGCGTAGGGCAGGAAAGTCTCGGGATCTGACCAATAGCCGACCTTCGGGCGCGGAAGTGTGTCGACGTCCGGAATCCGCCAGGGTTCCGAACTGTTCGCGAGGTGGCCGTTCGAGAGGACGATCACTGGGGTCATGTACTTCACCGCCCATGCGAAGGCTTCGATGACCGTGTGAAAGCAATCTCCGGGGGACATCGCGGCGATCACGGGGATGGGACTGTCGGAATTGCGGCCGTAGAGGGCGAGAAGGAGATCTGCCTGCTCGATCTTCGTGGGCATTCCCGTCGAGGGGCCCGCTCGCTGGATGTCGATCACGACGAGGGGCAGCTCCGCCATGACCGCGAGCCCCAGAGCTTCTTGCTTCAGCACGAAACCCGGTCCACTCGTCGTGGTGACACCGAGTTCCCCGGCGAAAGACGCGCCAATCGCGGCGCAGATGGCCGCGATTTCATCTTCGGCTTGAAAAGTCTTGACGCCAAAGTGTCGGTAACGAGCCACTTCATGGAGCACTTCGCTCGCGGGTGTAATCGGATAGGCGCCGAGGAAGACATCGGTCTGCATCAGCTCGCCGGCGGCGACGATGCCCCAGGCCAGGGCCTTGTTGCCGGTGATGTTTCGATACACGCCCGGCTGAATCTTCGCTTTTGGAACGATGTAGGAGACGGGCAGGATCTCCGTCGTTTCGCCGAACGCGTAGCCGGCGCGGAGCACGCGAAGGTTGGCCTCGAGCACGCTTCCCTTGAAGCGGCTTTCGAGCCAGCGCTCGGTGGATTCCACCGGCCGGTGGTAGAGCCAGTACATCAGCCCGAGCGCAAAGAAATTCTTGCAGCGATCCGCGTCCCGCATGTTGATGTCGAGATCCTTGAGGGCCTCTCGATTGAGCCGGGTGAGAGGAATCTCGACCATCGCATAGCGGTCTCGAAGGGCAGGGCGCGGGTCTTCCGCGTAGCCCGCGCGCTTCAGACTTTTTGCCGTGAAGGAGTCGCTGTTGACGATGACCATTCCGGTGGGTCGCACGTCGTCGATGTTGGCGCGTAGTGCCGCCGGATTGAATGCGACCAGTACATCGGGGTGATCGGCCGGCGTCCGGACGCTTTTCGACGAGAAGTGGATCTGGAACCCGGATACTCCCGCGAGTGTACCTATTGGAGCGCGAATCTCCGCGGGATAGTCGGGAAGTGTCGAGAGCTCATTGCCGGCGATGGCAGTTGATTCGGTGAATTTCGTGCCGGTAAGCTGCATCCCGTCGCCGGAGTCACCAGTGAACCGGATCGCTACACTTTCGAGCTGCTGGACCGTTTTACCGGGCGCTTTTCGTGACATTGTGCTCATTCCGCTCGGTCCCGATCTGTTGGTTCGCGTGGGAGACCGGCCCAGCGAATTACAGCCGCATTGTATCTTGCCAGAATAGTTGTGAAACCCCCCAATCCAGCCTCCGGGCCGCGTGTAGCCCCGCCCGCAGATCTCCCAGGAGGTCCGCGCATTTCCGCCTCGCGCTGCACCGCGCTGAACCTCAAGGGCAACGCGATCCGATCCGATACCGAGTTGATGAAGTTTTCAGCCCACTCGGCTCTGGCCCGATCCGCGACCGAATTGCGCAGCGTGCGGCGATCCCTGAACACACCTGTGCTCTCGATTACCCAACTCCCGGTCGGTCCGGCGTCCGCTGCAATTGCAGCTCACGTCGACTCCGGAGACGGCCTTCCCCTCTATACGCTGGCTGTTCGGTGCGAGCGGAGCCGCGAGGTCGTCTTCTTTACGGTGCGCAAAGAGGATCTCGCCCGCTCGGAGTCGTCCTTGGCTGCGGAGGCGGCGCTGTCGCTCGCAGAGGGAATGGGGTTTCTATTCGAAGAAGACTCGCACTCGGTTTCTGCTGAGGTCGCGGCCGTGACCTGGGATGAGTTTGTCGACGCAGCGGATCCGAGTGCTGCCGAAGTCGAGGTGTGCTCGACGCCGCTGCTGACGAAGTTCCGCCGCCCAGCTTCGTGGTCTACAGCGGGATCGGCGGCAGTCGCCGGGTCCGAAGCAATTCCTCACGCGGTCGCAAGCGCTGTTGAGGCCGGGCTCGAGATGTCCGATACCCAGATCGCCCGTCAGGGCGATCGCTGAAGTCGCGCTTTTGGAGGGAACTACCATGTCGAAGCAGCCTTTGTCTTTCGGGGTGCCGATTGTCTGGCTCTGTGCTCTCGTCTTGTTCCTCGGACTTGGCTGTGCGAGTTCGATCGACCAAGCCGATGAGGATCTGCGTGTCCGGAAAGCCAATTCGCACTTCAATCTCGGGATTGACTACCTCCGCAACGACCGCATGGCACTCGCCCTTCGCGA
The DNA here is from genome assembly GCA_019313605.1 of Deltaproteobacteria bacterium. Classification (GTDB taxonomy): domain Bacteria; phylum Myxococcota_A; class UBA9160; order UBA9160; family SMWR01; genus JACZVU01. Next base: position 879 of record JAFDAW010000158.1, on the reverse strand, counting down.
GCTCTTGTTCGCCGAGGATCTCGATCCCCAAAATCCCCGGATCCACCAGGCGCTGGGCGACGGCTATTCGATGCGTGGCAAGCCAGTAGAGGCCGAACAGCACTACCTTCGGGCACTGGAGATCGAGCCGACGCTTCACGAAGCGCGGCTGAATCTCTCGTCTCTGTACAATCAACTCAATCGCTACGAGGAATCGCTTGTCCACACCTCGATGCTCGCAGATGACGCCACCTTTTCCGGCCCCTGGCGGGCTCTCGCGAGCAAGGGTTTCGCCGAGTATCAGCTCGGTCGGATCGAGGAGGCCCGCAGTTCACTCGGGCTCGGGCTCGAATACCGCAACGACTACTGGCCGACGCTGCTCTATCTCGGCATGCTCGAGGTGGAGGAAGGTCGGCGGCGTGAGGCGATGGGGTTCTTTCAGCAGGTTCTGGAACAGGATCCCGCCCTCAGCGTTCAAGCCCAGGCCAACTACCGCATTGGTGAGATCTACATCGCGTTGGGTAAGCGCCAACAGGCGATCGGTCACCTTCAGGCGGCTGTCGCCCAGACTCCGGGTGGTCCATGGGGCGTGAAATCCGAGGAGTACCTGAAGCTGCTCCGCTGACCCGCGGAGCCGGCACGCTGCCCGAGGACCAGGCGCGGGACCGCGAGAGCTCGATCGGCGCCTATCTTGCCCGCCAACGCCGCCTGCGCGGCATTTCGGTAGACGAACTCTCCGAACTCACCAAGATTCCTACACGCTCGATCGAACGCATGGAGGCCGGCGCGTTCGACGGGAACCCGGACGGCTTCGTGCGGGGGTTCGTCCGCGCGATTGCGGTGGGGTTGGGGTTGGATCCCGAAGAAGCGGTCATGCGGATGCTCGGTGAGCCGACCGAT
>JAFDAW010000009.1 GCA_019313605.1 Deltaproteobacteria bacterium | reverse complement strand
CGACCGAACGGTCGACCAGGTGTTGGCCGCTGCCCGAGCCGAGGAGCCCCGCCGCCGCTCCACGCGTGGCGGGGTCGCGCTGCGGGGAATTCTCGAATCGTGCATCGACGAAATTCGGGATCGGCACGGGCTACCGAAGGACGCGGTCATGCTGGAAGAGGCGTGCGATCCGATCGTTCGCGGCGACCGCACTGAACTTGCCGTCGTCTTTCGCAATCTTCTAGACAACGCCGTCAAGTACTCCGACGAACCTGTAGAGGTGAGAGTCACCGTTTCGGATCCCCGAGAAGGCCGCGTTCGCGTCGAAATCTCCGACCGCGGCATCGGGATCCCGGCCGGCGAATTGAGAAAGATCTTCCAGCGTTTCTACCGCGTGGGCCGAGACGTCCAGCGCGCGGCGGCGGGTCTGGGATTGGGTCTGTTCATCGTCCGGAATCTCGTGCGACGCCAAGGGGGCCGCGTCGAGGCGCGCAGCGAAGGCAGCGGTGCGGGAAGCCGGTTTGTGGTGACGCTGCGAGTTGCCCGCGCAGCCACCGGTTCGGAATCGACCGAATCCGCCACTGGCGGGGGCCCAGTTGACCGGGTCGTATCCGCTCGGAATCGACTGAATCGCTATGAGCGAGAGCCCAGTTGACCTGGTTGCACCGCATTGAGATGCTTTGCTGGCCGGGCAGGGGGTCGTCGTGGGTGGAGAGCGCGTGCATAGAATCCTGATCGTCGAAGACGAGTCCCACCTCGCGGAGGGGCTGCGTTTCAACCTCGAGGCCGAGGGTTACGCGGTCGAGATTGCAGAGGACGGCCCCGCCGGCGAGAAGGCACTGAACGAAGCCAGCGAGCCCTTTGGCCTCGTGATTCTCGATGTGATGTTGCCGGGTATGAGCGGATTCGAGTTGGCGCAGCGCATCCGGGCCGCGGGAAATTTCGTCCCCATCCTCATTCTCACTGCCAAGGATGCCGCCCAGGATTTGATTCGGGGGATCGAAGATGGTGCGGATGATTATCTGACGAAACCCTTTCATCTCGATGAGCTGCTCGCGCGCGTGCGCGGCCTGCTGCGCCGGCGCCGATGGGACGGCGTGGATCCCCAGGGCGATTCGATGCGATCCTTCAAGATCGGCGCAACCACGGTTCACTTCGATCGCTTCGAACTCGAGACGCCGAACGGGTTGGTCGAGTTGACGGTTCGCGAGATGGGCCTGCTTCGGGCCCTGATCGATCGTGAGGGCGCGACCGTCACACGAGGCGATCTGCTGCAAGACGTGTGGGGTCTACGCGCCGATACGAAGACGCGGGTCATCGACAGCTTCATCGTGCGCCTGCGCCGCTACATCGAGCCGAATCCGGCTCACCCAAAGCACATCGTCTCCGTTCGAGGCCACGGCTATCGCCTGAACCGCTGAGAGCGTGACCCAGGCTGGGGTCACGCGACGCCGCAAATCGAGTCCGCGCGGGATTACCCGAGCTCGATCGACTCCTCGATCAGCATGACCGGAATACCGTCGTCGATTGGATAGAGGATCCTGCCGTCTTCGCGGACGAGGCCCTCGGCGATCGGTGAGGTGACGCGCTCGCCACCGCGGTTGCGCAGGCGCTCTTCGGCGATCTCACCGTTGAGCTTCGCCAGGACGGTTTCGGAGGCCAGCGCGACGGGCTGCCGGGTCTCCGGACAGACGAGTATTTCGAGCAGATCCGAACTGATGGGCATGAATCGATCCTCCTACCAGCCTACATGGGGGCGCCCTCAATGCTGGGCCGCAGATCCCCTCGCCAGACAATACTTCGAACGTATCAGCCGGGGACTCCCTCCGCCTGCCGATCCGATCGAGTCGCTCTTTATAGCACCGAAGATGTTGAATTCGTTTACGAAATTTGAAGCGATGCGGCCCCTCATCCAGGCCCGCAACGGCGCGGTTTCGGGGCTCGGGGGCCGGCCAGCGTGCTCTCGCCTGAAATCAAACATCGGTTGATTGGAATCGGACGGCAGCCGTGGAGCACCCACGGCTGGCAAGCTCATTCCGAAAACCTGGAAATCCAGCCGACGGACTGAAACCGAATTCAATCGCCTTGACTAGCCCCACCTTCCTGTAGTATCCCACGGCCCGTCAACGGCCCGTTTCGGAACATCCTTTGGGTGTCTCCCGGCTGTTCTGCCCTCTTGGTAATCACGTTTTCGAACGGTTCCGGTGGATTCCGGATCGAGACGTGAGAATCGCAAAGAGAGCGGAAGGGCGAGACGCGGTGTTGCTTGGATCGTCGCATGCGTCGGCGATGGGTCTGCGAAAATACTCGCAGGCTAACTTGGGAATCGACACTCCGAAGGGGCCGGCAGTCCGCGCATGACCACCAATCGTCCGAGGTGTAGTCACCTCCTCACCACTGCTGTCGGGATCGCCGCACTCGCTGTTGCGGGATTCGCAGCGCTGCTTCCCGCGCTCGCGGTGGCCGCGGGAGCGGACCCCCTCGTCGCGACCAGTGTCTGCGAAGCGCACGAACTCCGGGCGCTCCAGGACAAGGATCCCCATCTGGAAATCGAGATTCCAAAGGAATTCGATACCCCGTGGCCGAGCCGCGACGCATGCCTTTCCCATGCCGCTGCGCTCGATGAAGACACGCCCGGGCTCGTGCAGCCGATTCCCTTCAGCCACAAGCACCACGCGGGCAAGTTCAAGATCGACTGTCAGTACTGCCATTCTGGGACGGACGAAAGCGCTGTGGCCGGGGTTCCCTCCGTCGAGACCTGCATGGGTTGCCACAGCCAGTTTCCCGCGAGCTACGACGAGCTTTCGGGCATCCGCACGCTCAAAGAGCACTGGGAAAAGCAGGAGCCGATCGAGTGGCTCCAGGTGCACCGCCTCCCGGAGCACGTCCAGTTCCGCCACAACCGGCACCTCCGGGCGGATCCGGTAGTGGAATGCCAGCAGTGCCATGGGCTCGTCGAGGAATTTGACAAGGTTTTCGTTCTCAAAGATACGAAGTGGTGGCCCTGGGGATTGCCCACTCAGACGCTCGAGATGGGTTGGTGCATTCAATGTCACCGCGAGAAGAAAGTTTCACAGGATTGTTACACCTGCCACTACTAGGCGGTGGCTGACTGGGGAAGTCCCCGGGGATAGGGATTGATGGCCGAAATTGATCGTCGCAATTTTCTGAAGCTCGTCGGCGTGAGTGCTGGCGCAGCTGCGGCCAGTGGTTGCAACGATCCCGTGCAGAAGCTGATCCCCTACGTCGTTCAACCCGAAGAGATCACTCCGGGCATCGCGGTCATCTACGCGTCGACCTGCCAGGAGTGCCCGGCGGGCTGCGGACTTCACGTGCGCACCCGCGAAGGTCGCCCGATCAAGCTCGAGGGGAATCCCGATCATCCGGTCAACCGAGGGGCGCTGTGCGCGCGCGGGCAGGCCAGCATCGGTCGAACCTATCTGCCGGACCGCTACCCGGGGCCGATGAAGCGCCAGGCGGATGGCGGGCTTGCGCCCATCACCTGGGAAGAGGCGCACGCGCTGATGGCCGAAAAAGCCGCTGCCGCGGGCGACGGAGCCCACGTCCTCGGTGGATCGGTGGGGCCGACCCTGAGCGGCGTGATCGATCAATGGATCGCCGCGGTAGGAGCAGGCGGGCGGACTGTCTACGAGCCGTTCGATTTCACGGCGCTCAAGGAAGCTTCGCGCACGGTCTTCGGCGTCGCGAGCCGACCGCGTTTCGATCTTTCGCAAGCCGACTTCGTCATCGACTTCGGTTCCGACTTCCTCGAGAGCTGGACGTCGCCCGTCGAACACGGGTGGCAGTTTGCAGACGCACGGCGGGTCGACCAGGAAGGCGGTGGAACCCGACTCGTGTACGTCGGACCGCGGCTCACGCTCACTGCCGGCAACGCCGACGAGTGGTTGCCCGCGAAGCCCGGCACCGAAGGCGTGCTCGCGCTCGGCATCGCGCGCGCGGCGCTCGACGAGGCGCGCGGTAACGGTGCAGACGTTCCCGATGCGGCTCGGCTCCGAGGAATTCTCAGCGGCTTTGGCGCGAACTCCGTCTCGACGATCACGGAAGTTCCCGCCGCGACGATCCGAAAGCTCGGCAAGGCATTACTCGCCGCCGACCAACCCGTCGCGTTGCCGCCGGGTGTCGCGCTGACGAGTCGGCGTGCCACGGCCACGACGTCTGCGGTCCTGATCCTCAACGCGGTGGTCGGAGCGATCGGCAAGACCGTCTTCGTCGTGCCCGACGGAGACGCGGCCGATCAGGTTGCGAGCTTCCGCGAGATGACTCAGCTCGTCAAACGGATGAAGGCCGGATCCATCTCGTTGCTGCTGATCCACGATTCGAACCCCGTCTATTCGATGCCCGGCGACTCGGGCTTTGCGGCGGCTCTGGAGAAGGTCGGCTTCGTGATCTCGACCGCTTCCGGGCCCGACGAAACCAGTGAGCGCGCGGATCTGATTCTTCCCGACCACACGCCGATGGAATCCTGGGGCGACCACGCTCCGCGGCCCGGCGTGCGTTCGCTCATTCAGCCGACCATTCGACCGCTGTTCGACACTCGCGCATTCGGCGACACCCTGATCGAGTCCGCCAAGGCCATGGGCGAGGCCACCGCCGCGCAGCTGCCGAGCGGGAGCTTCCGCACGGTTCTCGAAGAGGCGTGGTCCGACACCGACTTCCGCGCGGCGCTCGCTGCGGGCGGTGTGTACGGCGAAGAGGCCGCGGCCGGTACGGTGACACTTGCGACGGGCGTTTCGAGTCTCCATTTCAAGGAGCCTCGCTTCGAAGGGGATGGCTCGTTCGTGCTGCTTCCGGTTCCCTCCCCGCTGCTTGCCGACGGGCGCAGTGCGAATCTGCCGTGGCTTCAGGAAACGCCCGATCCGGTCATGAAGGTGACCTGGCAGTCGTGGGCCGAGATCAGCCACGCGTCTGCGGAGGCGCTCGGCGCCGAATACGGCGATGTGCTCGCCGTTCGGACGAGTGCGGGCGTGGTCGAACTGCCCGTCGTGCCGAGAGGCGGAATCCGCGACGACGTCATCGCGATTTCCATTGGCCAGGGTCACAACGTCGGCTTCTACGCTTCGCGTGTCGAGGACGGTAACCCCGGCGGAACGCGCGGCGTGAACGTGATTTCGATCCTGCCCGCGCTGACCGACGAATCGGGAGGCCGCGCCTGGTTGGTGGCGCGAGCCGCTGTGCGCCCAACCGGAGCCCATCGCCGAATTCCCAAGACGCAGGAGTTCGACAACAAGCGCGGCCGCCAACTCGGCGAATCCGTTTCGCTCCTCGCGCTCGCGGAGGCTGCCAAGGCCGCGGAATCGCACGGCGGCGGCAACGGTGGCGGTCATGGCGAGAGCCCGGGGGACGCGCACGGAGGCGGGCACGGCGAAAGCCACGAAATGCGCAGGCCCTTTGATCCCGCGGACGACAGTACCGAAGAGAGCGAATACCGCTGGGGGATGGCGATCGACCTCGATCGTTGCAACGGCTGTAGCGCGTGCATCGTCGCGTGTTCGATCGAGAACAACGTGCAGACGGTGGGCGAGGAGATGGTCCTGCTCGATCGCCAGATGCAATGGTTGCGAATCGAGCGTTTCATCGGCGACGGCTACCAGGAACTCGTCACGGGCCGCAACCTTCCGACGGACCACGAAGAGCTCGGCAACACCGACGTTCGCCACTCGCCGATGCTGTGCCAGCAGTGCGGCGCAGCTCCGTGCGAACCCGTCTGCCCCGTCTTTGCGACCTACCACAATCCCGAGGGATTGAACGGGATGATCTACAACCGCTGCATCGGTACGCGGTATTGCTCGAACAACTGCCCCTACAAGGTGCGCCGCTACAACTGGTACGACCTCGCGATCGAAAACATTCACGAGCCGATGCATTTGCTGCTCAATCCCGACGTGACCGTGCGCGGGCAGGGCGTAATGGAGAAGTGCACCTTCTGCGTCCAGCGGATCGAAAACGGGCGCCAGCTTGCGAAGGACGAAAAGCGGCCGATTGCGGATGGCGAAGTTACGCCCGCCTGCGCGCAGACGTGCCCGACGCAGGCGATCACGTTCGGCAATCTCAAGGACGAAAAGAGTGCTGCTTCGAAGCAGGCGGATGCGGGTGAGGCGCGCGCCTACCACGCTCTGCATGTGTTGAATACGCGGCCCGCGATTACCTATCTCGCGAAGGTGAGGCGGGACACCGAGGGAACCGAAGGATGACACCGCCGCCGACCAACACTGTTGCGGGAATGATCCGCCCGGTTCCGATGCCGCCGGATTCCCAGACCAATCGCGACCTGCTGGCCGTGATGAAGGGAACCTCTCCGGGCTACTGGTTCCTGCTCGGGCTGGCGCTCTTCTTCATGCACCTCGCTGGTGGGATCTGGATCTGGCAGGTCTACAAGGGGCTCGGCATCGCTGGCTACGCGCACCCCGTCTTCTGGGGAGTCTACGTCGTCACGTTCGTCTTCTGGGTCGGTATCGCGCACGCCGGTACGTTGATCTCTGCGATCCTGTTCCTCTTCCGCGCGAAGTGGCGCAACGCGATCAACCGTGGCGCCGAGGCGATGACGGTCTTTGCGGTGCTCACGGCCGCGCAATTCCTCGGCATCCACGTCGGTCGGATCTGGAAGTCCTACTTCATCCTGCCGTACCCCAATCAGCGCGGCCTCTGGGTGAACTTCAAGAGCCCGCTGCTCTGGGACACCTTCGCGATCAGCACCTACGCGACGATTTCGATCCTGTTCCTCTACGTGGGGTTGATTCCGGACATCGCGATCGCGCGCGACCGTGCGACGGGTTGGAAGAAGGTCCTCTATACCGTCCTCGCGCTCGGCTGGGTGGGGAATTCCAGCCAGTGGAAGGCCCACAACCGCTCGGTGCTGCACCTGTCCGGGCTTGCGACGCCACTCGTCCTTTCGGTCCACAGTGTCGTTTCCTGGGACTTCGCGATGGCACTCGTGCCCGGTTGGCACACCACGATCTTCGCGCCGTACTTCGTGGCGGGCGCGATCTTCTCGGGTTTCGCGATGGTTCTCACGCTGATGATCCCGGTGCGCCGGATCTTCGGCCTCGAGGCCTACATCACCGATTACCACTTCGAAAACATGTCGCGCTTTATCCTGTTGACCTCGATCATCTGTGGCTACGCGTACGCGGCCGAGTACTTCATGTCCTGGTACAGCGGCGTCGAGGCCGAGCAGACCGCTTTCTGGCTGCGCGCCTTTGGCCCCTACTGGATCTCGACCTGGGTGATGATCATCTTCAATACCGTCTTGCCACAGCTGCTGTGGTTCAAGAAGTTGCGCGTCAACGTGCCATTTCTCTTCGTGCTTTCGGTGTGCATCAACATCGGGATGTGGTTCGAGCGCTACGTCATCATCGTCGGCGCACTGTCGCGCGAGTACAATCCGGCGGTCTGGGGTGAATTCATTCCGAGTTGGCCCGAGATGGGCATTCTCGCCGGAAGTTTCGGGTTCTTCTGCACGTTTTTCCTGATCTTCCTCAAGCTCTTCCCGATCGTCGCAATCGCGGAAATGAAGGAAATCGCGATTCACGAGAAGGCGCACGGCGCGCAGGGGAGCCACTGATGGCGCGACTGGTTGGCATTTTCGAGCTTCCGGCCCAGGTGGTCGCCGCCGTCAAGCAGCTTCAGGCCCGCGGCTACACGGACATCGAAACCTACGCGCCGGCTCCCTTCCCCGAGGTGGACGACGCGGTTGATCCCAAGCCCAGCAAGGTCCGGTTGATGACCCTGATCGGTGGCCTGGTGGGTGTAGTCACCGGCTACGCGATGACCATCTGGATGGCGAACAACTGGCAGATCATGATCGGCGGCAAGCCCTTCACCTCGATTCCGCCCTACACGATCATCGCGTTCGAACTCACGATCCTCTTCGGCGGCCTCATGACGGTTCTGGGCCTGTTCATCTTCGGCGGGCTCCCGAAGTTCAAGATCGACCCCGCCTACAATTCGAGGTTTTCTGCGGAAGATTTTGGTGTCGTCGTTCGCTGTCGCGAACAGGACGTCGCCGAGATCGATGCGCTGCTGCGCGAACACGACGCGACGGAGGTGAACCTTGTCGAGTCGTAGAGCGGTGCTTCGCCTGTCGCGCTCCCTGTTCGTTCTGATCGCGCTCTCGCTGACCACGATGGTGGGCTGCTGGGAGCAGTGGTCGAACGATTGGTTCCCGCAGATGAAGTGGCAGAAAGCCGTGCAGCCTTTCGAAGAAGTGATCCACGCCGACCAGAGGGAGGGATTTACGCCTCCCGAGGGCACCGTCGCGATCGATGGCGGCGAGGCACCCGTCTCCAACATCATCGATGCGGCGTCCGACGTTCTCGTGAATCCGCAACTCGCGAATCTGGGTTCGATTCAAAACGGGCAAGTGCAGTTCGAGCGCTTCTGCTCCACCTGTCACGGTATGCAGGGTCTCGGCGACGGACCCGTGAGTGTGACGGGCGAGATCAATGGGCCGCTCGCGGGCGTGCTCGCGGTCGCTGGTCCGACCAGCATTGCGCGGATTCGCAGTGATGGGCATATCTACACCACGATTCGCTACGGGCGTCGGCGCATGCCGAATTACAGCCGAATTCAATCGGACGACCGCTGGGACGTCGTGAACTATCTCCGATACCTCGAGAATCCGAACGGGAGTCTGCAGTGAGCGCGTTTGAGCTGGAGCGAGCGAATCCGCGCGATTTTCCGACGTCCCTGATCGGAATCTGCATCGCACTGGTGGCGATTGGCATCGCCTCGTTTGGGTATGGCCTCTCGACGGACGCCGACACCGCCTGGCGCGCCTACCACGTTAACTTCATCTACTGGGCGACGCTCGCGCAGGGCGGTCTCTGCCTGGCGTGTGCGATCGTGATCATCGACGCCAACTGGCCCGGGCCGATTCGCCACGTTGCCGAGGGCCTCGCCGCGTGGGTTCCGATCAGCTTCGTGCTGCTCGCGATCGGCTACTTCGGCCGCGAGTCGATTCACACCAACTGGATCCACGGCGCGCCGATGGGCAAGGAAGGCTGGCTTACGATCCCGCGCGTCTACATCACGGACCTCGCGATCCTGTTCGTCCTGAGTGTGCTGTCGATTCGCTTCCTCAAGCTCTCGGTTCGTCCGGCGCTCGAGGGCGCCGCAGAGCGGGCGCCGCGCGCCAAGGGAATGTTCGCGCGTTGGAGTGCGAATTGGCGCGGCGACGATGTTGAGCTGAGCGAATCGGCCCGTAAGCTGCGGGTGCTCGCGCCGATCATCGGGCTCGTCTACGCGTTTGGTTACACGGTCGTCGGCTACGACCAGGTCATGTCACTCACGCCGACCTGGTTCTCGACGATGTTCGGCTGGTATTTCACCTGGAGCGGATTCCTGTCGGGGATCGCGATGACGACGGTGATCTGCGTATTGCTCCGCAACGCGCCGGGTTGGGAGGGCGAGCTCACCAAGGATCGCTTCCACGACCTCGGCAAGATGCTCTTCGCGTTCTCGATCTTCTGGATGTACCTGTTCTTCTCGCAGTACATCGTGATCTGGTACGGGAACCTCCCCGAAGAAACCCAGTTCTTCGAGCTGCGCCTCGGTTCGCAGTTTCTCCAGGACACCTGGTACTTCGCGGCCGAGCACCTCGACGAGCCCTACGTGAAGACTTCGTTGATTGCGTGGGCGTGCATCTGGATCATCCCGTTCTGGATGTTGCTCGGTCAGGCCCCCAAGCGCAGCTGGTACATCGTAGGCCCGATTGCGGCCATCATGCTGACCGGCTTCTGGATCGAGCGAAACGTGCTGGTCTGGCCGTCCCTGGTTCCGGACGACGGCCTCGCATGGCTCGGACCGGTGCAGTTGGGAATCGCAGCGGGATTCCTCGGCGCCTTCGCGCTGGTCTTCCTGCTCTACAGCCGCATCTTCCCGACGCTGCCCGTTCCTCGTCGCTAGCTCGCGCGCGCTAATCTCTCGGCGTGAGTTTCAGTTTCGATTCTTTTGCGGGTACCGGAAGTACGTTTCCGCAGCGCGGTGACCGCTCTCCGATCGTGCTCGACGACGACGGGATCTGGCATCCGCGCAGCGCCCGTCGCTCCGCGTCGATCCACACCCGCTATACGGACATCACCCATATTGGCGTGTCCGCGCAGGCGCTGTGGCTTGGTGCGCGCAAATCCGTCTACCTGCTTCCACGCGGAAATTTCGAAAACTACGACTCCCTCGAGCGCCTTGCGGGTGCGCTGCGCGCGCGGATTCAGAGCTTACCCGACGGTGAGCGGCGCCTCGCGAGCCTGGACCGGATCGACCAGATCAGCGAAAACCCACCCAGGCCGCGCGCGACGCAGACGCTCATCGCGTTATGCATCCTGGTCTATCTGGCCCAATTGGCGCTCGGTTTTCGGGTCACGCTCGCGGGCCACTACAGCGCCGCGCTCGTCGCAGACGGGGATGTCTGGCGCATCTTGACCGCCAACCTGCTTCACGCGCAGGGTGGTTTTGCGGGCATTGCCCACATTACGCTCAATCTCCTCGCATTGATGGCGCTCGGTTTCCTCGTGGAGCGCCCGCTGGGTTCTGCGCGAACCGCCTGCGTGATGGGTATTTCCGCAGTTGGCGCGATGGTCACCGGCGGCATGTTCGGAAATTTCATGGTCGTCGGTGCATCGGGCATCGTATTCGGTCTGGCCGGAAGCGTGCTCTGGCTGGATTACCGCTACGCCGAAGAACTCCCCGCCTGGTGGCGTTTCCCGCGTCGCAGCCTTTGGATCATCCTCGCCGTCAATATCGTCATCGGCGCATTGGTTCCGTTCATTGCTCTTGCCGCACATATCGGTGGACTGGTTTCGGGTGCAGCCGCGACGGCGTGGGTCGGGCGTCGCATCTTGGCCCCGCCGGCTTTGTGGGTTCGGGCGATGTGTGGCGTCCTGCTGACCGCAACGGTGTTTTCGGTGGCCACGGCGAGTATCGACGTCTTTGCCGACGGGAATGCGGCGGCGCGCTACGCGGCTCGCAAGTCGCGTTTGCCCGGGATCTCGCCGGTCGAACTCAACGACTACGCGTGGATGATCGCGACAGCTCCGGAAGTGACGCAAGACGAACTCAAAGCGGCGCTACTGCTCGCGGAGCGGGCGGTGATGGAAACCGTTCGGTCCGAGCCGACGATCCTCGATACCCTCGCCGAAGTGCAGTTCGGGCTCGGTCGCGATGCCGACGCGATCAGCACGATCGACGAAGCGATCACCCTGGAGCCCGACGACGATTATTACCGCGAGCAGCGCCGCCGTTTTACGGGAGAACGCGCGCGCGACGATCGACCCGAGTACATCCCGCCGATGTTTCGCGATCCCAACGAGAACCATCCACCAGTCGAGGTTGAACCGGAGAACCCCGGCCTTACGGTATAAACTCATCGCCGTCCTCGGCGATCGAGATGCGTCCATCGAATGTGTCGTTCACCACGCTCGTAATCTGCAGGGCGTAGACGGGCGGGGGGCGCATCCGAACCAGCACAAGGGTTTCGACGCCGGCCTGTTGGGCGAGCGCACCGACCGCATCGATCGCCGTGTGCTCGCGCGCCGCACGCAGCAGCAGCTCCGGATCTTCGTCGAACTCCATCTGCTCCGCGACTTCCGGCGTCGGGATGTAGACGGCCTCGTGGACCAGCAGGTTTGCGCCCCGCGCGAATTCGATCAGCTCCGCTTCGGCCCACCCCGCCCCTGCGATCACCGCGGAGTGGCCGCGTGCTTCGAACCGATAGGCGAGCGCATCGATCGGTCCGCCGGGAAGTGCGCCCGCGCGTACCTGGAGGTCTCCAAGCTGCTCCGACCAGCCGTCCGAGATCTCGACGACCTCGACCTGCGGCGCGGCCGACCGGATTCCCATCCCGCCCGCGCGCGCTTCGATCCCGGAGCGGTGGGCGCCGATCAGCGCATCCGCGAGTGCGCGCGTTCCCCGCGGTCCCACGACCCGCAAGGGTGTCTCGCGACCGTTGATCCAGCTGATCAGCAGGAAATCGTCGAGACCGACGACGTTCTCGGGCAGCAGGCTCGTGAGATAGACGGTGTCGGGCTGCTTTGCGGGAATGCGCGCGAGGCGCAGCGCGCCCGCCAACGCGCGGCCCGCGTCCACGAGAACGATCCGCTCACCGAGCCCGATCGCCGTCGCGGGACCGCGGCGCGCGGGGTTCTCGTGCCGATCTCCGGTCCCCACGGTGATGACGGTCAGGCGGGCGTAGTTGCGCGTCTCGAGCGGCCCGACGCGATCGACCTCTTCCTCTAGCCGCCAGGCCCCACAGGTCAGCACCCAGGCCATGGCTGCGACCGCGGCGACGACGACGAGCGCGGCGATGCGAAAGGGGAACACGATGGGCCATCCGTTGAGATCATTCGGGAAGCGGCGGTGTCGAACGGACTCCATCCTAGCGGCTTCCTGGCACCGCGTGGTGGGACTGCGCTGGACGATCTGCGGTCATCCGATACGTTCTGTTGCAAGGGGGCCTCACTCGCCCCCGAGTCTCGCCTCCAGCCACCGTGCTGGAGCCCGAGGCGGCCCGGAGGGGAGGTAACGGCGACCACCCCGAATACCGGGATTGGAGGCGGGGTCTGGGCCTCGCTGGGTGTCCTCGACGCCGAAACGGAGGTGATTCGGTGCATCATAAACAGACTACGGTGAGTGAGGTGGTGGCGTCCTAGACGCCGAACCGAATTTTTAGATCGTTTCGGTGTAACTGGGACGCACGATTCCCAGAGCCACCGCCCCGGGAGCGCGGGCACCGTAGCCGCGTAAGGGTCACGTACCTGCTCCCGGGGTTTTCTTTGCCCGCCGTCCACTTTTGAACGCGAGTCGGATGGACCCCCTTTAAGCAGGACGGTCTCAGGGAGCGGGAGGCGAGGGGGTATCCCTCTCGAACCCCATGTCGCGTGATACCCCCTCGCCTCCCGCTCCTAGTGACGCTCTCCTCAAATCGACGAAAACCATGTCGCGCTCGGTGGCTGTTTCGCGAACTGGCCGACCGGGGCCGAGGTGGGGGGTAGAGGTATCGGGCGACATGGGGTTCGAGCCCGATACCTCTACCCCCCGCTTCGGCACCGCGCACAAGACAGCCGCCCACCGAACGCCAATCGCCGCAACGCCTTAGCTGCTAGCGCGCTTCGCTCGGGTTGCCGGTTTTCGGAGCCGTTCTGCGCGTCTGGACTTGGATTTCTGATCGAATCGGAAATTGCGTGACGCCCGCCACGGATTTATCCGGGGACGACCCGTAATTTAAAACGTGGAGGGGGGATCCTCCGTACGTTGTGCGCGGGGCGGGGCTGCCCGTTCGTCGCTCCGGAAATTCCGAAGTGGCAAGCTCTCTGTCAGGACGATTGGCCCCACCCCGTTGCGCGGCATTTTCGTCGACTCACCGGCCCGCTGCTCTCGCGAGGCCGCTGAGTCCGGAACTGCGTATACTCGCGCCCCGATGGCCGAAGTCTCGATCGACCCGCTGACTCCGATCGCGTTTCTCGAGCGGACGGTTCGGGTTTTCCCCAATAAAATCGCGGTTGTCTACGGCGACCGGCGCTGGACGTACGCGCAGTTCGCCGAGCGCGTCGGCCGCTTTGCGGGCGCCCTCGAGCGCGCGGGCGTCGCTCCGGGCGACCGGGTGGCCGTATTGGCTCCCAATGTCCCCGAGCTGCTCGAAGCCCATTTCGCGGTGCTGCGGGCGGGGGCGGTGCTGGTTGCCATCAACACCCGGCTCAACGCCGCCGAGGTCGGTTACATCCTGAATCACTCCGGCGCCAAGGTCGTGATCGCTGACGTCGAGCTGGCGCCCCAGGTCGTCAACGCTCCCGATGGACTCCACGCGAATCCGCTGCTGGTGAATTTGCAGGATCCGGTGGCCGGGTTGATGGGGTCGCCGATGGACGGACCGAGCTTCGAGGAGTTCGTAGCTGGCGCCGACATCGTGCCGATCGCGGGTTCGATCGAAGACGAGCAGTCGCTGGTTTCGATCAACTACACGTCGGGCACCACGGGGCGACCCAAGGGCGTCATGTACACCCACCGCGGCGCGACCCTCAACGCGCTGGCCGAGATCATCGTCCACAAGCTCGAGCGCGACTCCGTGTTCCTCTGGACGCTGCCGCTGTTTCACTGCAATGGTTGGTGCTTCCCGTGGGCGTTGACCGCTGTGGGGGGGACCCACGTGCTGCTGCGCGCGATCGATCCGGCCCGGATGATCGAGTTGATCCACAGCGAGAAGGTGACCCACCTCAACGGGGCGCCCACCGTGCTGTTGATGCTCGCGGAGGCGCCCGAGGCGCAGGGCATCCGCTTCGACCCGTTCATTCGCGTCGCGACGGGAGGTTCGCCGCCGTCTCCGACGCTGCTCGGAAGGCTCGAGGAGCTCGGGGTGAGCGTCATCCACCTCTACGGGCTGACGGAGACCTACGGGCCCCACGTCTACTGTCAGCTGCAGCCCGAGTGGGAGGATCTGGATGTGGCGGCCCGCGCCCAGGTGATGTCGCGCCAGGGCGTTCCTTACCACACCGTCACCCACCTGCGGGTCGTGGACGACGAGATGCGCGATGTCCCCGCCGACGCGGAGACCATGGGTGAAGTGGTGATGCGCGGCAACAACGTGATGAAAGGGTATTTCGAAGATCCCGAAGCCACCACGGAGGCATTCGAGGGCGGTTGGTTTCACTCGGGAGATCTGGGTGTGGTCCACCCGGACGGTTACATCGAGCTTCGGGATCGCAAGAAGGACATCATCATCAGCGGCGGCGAGAACATCTCCACCATCGAGGTGGAGCACACCATCGTGCAACACTCTGCGGTGCTCGAATGCGCGGTCGTCGCAACGCCGCACGAAAAATGGGGCGAGGTTCCGAAGGCGTTCGTCTCACTGAAGTCGGGTGCCGATGTCGGCGAGCGGGAACTCATCGATTTCTGCCGCGAGCGACTCGCCCACTTCAAATGCCCGAAGTTCGTCGAGTTCACCGAGCTGCCGAAGACTTCCACCGGCAAGGTGCAGAAGTTCGTGCTGCGCAGCCGAGAGTTCGGGGATTCCCGCAAGCGGATCGGCTGAACGGGCGGTTTCTGGCGAACCGATCGGTCCCCGGGCGACAGCGTGTTGGGTGGTTGATAGCGCCGGAGAGGGGAGCCTTCAATTCCCCGTGCATCTGGTGATCGGGAAATGCTTCGGAAACAGCGCTTGCAGATGGCTTCTAAGGACTTCCTTTCCCCGATCCAGACTGATGGCGCCGGTGTTGAGCAGAATATCCAACGTAAGCCCCTCGGTGAGCGAGCTGATTCCAAAGGCGATGATATCCGCGTTGCGGTTCTCGTAGTCTCCTTCTTCGATAATCGTTCGGCACAGGTTGATCAGGGTATCGTGGATGATGTCGTCGAGTTCCGTACACGATGACATGTAGGTTGGGCGAGACTTGGCTTCACCGTAGAACGCAAACCACACGGCCATGCGATTGCGGTTGGAGATCGGCGGCTCGAATTCGGCCATGAGCACTGCTTCGAGCTTTTCGGCCGGACTCGGCCCGGATTCGTCGAGTGCGCGAAACCAGCATTCTCGGTACTCGCGAGACATGAACTTCAGGGTTTCCAGAAACAGTGCGTCCTTGGTTCGGAAGTGAAAGTTCACGATGCCTCGGGACAGGCCCGCTCCTTCGGCGACGCGTGCGAGTGTCGTATCCGCGAAGCCGCGCTTCGCGATCGAATTGATGGTCGCGGTGATGAGTTTCTGGCGGCTTCGCTGCTTTCCTTCCGCTCGGCTGAGCGGCGCGGTCTGGGGCTGGCTCTGAGTCATGGGATTTCCTAGTTGCCGGTTGTCAATTACCTATAAAAGCACATAATGCCCTTTTATTACAAGGGATTGGAATATTCAGTTGGCTGAATATTCAGCAAAAAAATTCTTGACCTGAAGGCTTTGCGGGCCCAAGATGCACGAGAGTGAAGTGGGAGGTTTGTGAGATGGCGCGAATCCTCAAGCGGTCGAATCTCCACTTCGAGCTCGCGCTCGAGCGGCTGCCGCTCGGCGTCGCCTCCGACCGCGGCTACTGGGGCGACGACCGCACCTTCTACGTCAAGCGTGCCAGCGGTGCGCGCCTGTGGGATCTCGACGACAACGAGTACATCGATTATCGGCTCGGTGGCGGTCAGGTGATCCTCGGCTACGCGGATCCGCGCGTCGCCAAGGCCGCGCGCGCCGGTATCGCCGTTGGCGGAGTTTTTGCGCTTTCTACCGAACTCGAGTTCGCGGTTGCGGAGCGGATCGCCACGATGGTGCCCGCCGCCGAACTCGTGCGCTTCTCGAATTCCGCAGCCGAAGCCGTCGTGGACGCGCTGCGCTTGGCGCGAAATTTCACGGGTAAGGACGCAATCGCCGTGGTCGACGGCGGATCCCATGGACTATTAGGCGCCGCCGTGTGGGAGGCCGGCCGCCGGGAAGAGCCGATCGGTGTGAATCCAGCACCCGGCCAAAGCGCTGATCGCGGCTCGTTCGATGGCCTGATCCACGAAGTACCGGTCAACGACGCCGATCGGTTCGAGGGACTATTACGCAGCCATGGCGATCGGATCGGCGCGTTTCTGATCGATCCGATCCCTCGCGACCGCACATCGATGGACGCAGATGCCGCGTATCTCACCGATGTTCGCGCGCTTTGCGATCGCTTCGAGGTGGTCCTGATCATCGACGAGGCGACCGCGGGATTTCGCGTCGCGAAGGGAGGCGCTCAGGAGTTTCTGGGCGTGCGTGCCGATCTCTGCACCTTCGGGCCCTCGATCGCAAGTGGCTACCCGATCGCTGCGCTCGCCGGCCGCGAGGAGATCATGCGCCGGATTGGCGCAGGGGTCGCTCAGGGGGGCAGCCCCGTTCCGCACCCCGTGTCTCTCTCGGTCGCCGACAAGACCCTCGAGATCCTCGACCGAACCGACGCACTCGAGCAAATCGCAAGATACGGCTGGCGGATGCGTGAGGGTATGAGTCAAGCCCTATCCCGGCGCGGCATCTGCCACGCGTTCGTTGGGCCACCATCGATGAGCAGCCTGTGCTGCGGTGAGTCGGCGCCCGCCAGCGACCCGGATCGCGAAAAGTTCGACGATGCGTTCTGCGGCTACCTCGCGACGCACCTCCACGAATTCGGGATCATCTGCGAAGCCGATTTTGGCGGGCCGTGGTTCGTATCGGCGGCTCACAACGAACTCTGCCTCGCAGAAACTCTCGCGAAATTCGAACGTGCCACAGAAGCGACGCTCGAGCGGCTGCCGGATCTGCGGAGGCGAACCGCGAGCGGTGCCCGGCAAACACCCCGGTTCTTCGCGAATCCCAGCTGATCGTCACCTAGCCTCGAACCGATCCCAGCGGGCAGCCATGCCGAAGCATCGCGGCATCTAACGCATCGAACCCTCACGCCGGAAGGGCACGTCGGCGGGCTCGCCGTCCAGATCGCGCGCGTAGCGGTGCCCGGCGAAGACGGCTGCGGCGATGGTGCCCGGGGCGCTGCAGTCCCCAACCCGTGCGATTTCGATTTGCTCGGAAAGCGTGTGATAGAGCGCGTCGGAAGAGATGCGGGAAGTAACCATCACCGCGCACCCGGCTGCGATCTCTCGCTGCTTGCCGGTGTACGTACATGCCAGCACCACGCTGTCGTCGCGCACGGATTCGAGCACGGTACTGGTTTCGATCCGGACGCCCAGTTTCAGCAAGCGCGCTTGAATTCGAGGCTGTTCGTCCGTCGAACTTGTCCACGACGAAACAACGCCATCGGGCGTGACGAGTGTGACGTCGAGGCCGCTGCCGCGCAGCTGTTCGGCGATGACGCCGCCCATGTAGTAGTGGTCGTCATCGAAGATCACGATTGGGCCTTCGGGGCGCGTCCCCGCCATGATGTCGTCGGGTGTGATAACGCGAGCGGGATCCGAGATCTCGATCGGAGTTTCGAACCAGCGCCCCAGGCCATCTGTGCGCCAGCGCGCACCGGTGGCCAGCGCTACGCAATCGGCCCCGAATTCGAGGATCTGGTCGGCGTCCAACTGGCTGTCGAGGAAGACCTCGACGTTCGGCAGCTTGTTGAGCTGCGCGACCCGCCAATCGCGCACGCGTGCCCACTCCGCAAGGCCGGGCAGGCTCGACTCCAGCGAGACACGGCCGCCGAGCGTCTTGCCCGCTTCGGCGAGGGTCACCTCGTAGCCGCGTTGGCCCAATGCGGTAGCCGCCTCGAGGCCAGCCGGGCCACCACCCACGACCAACACGCGCTTTTCCGACTGCCGCGCGGGGATTCGCTCTGGATGCCAGCCACGCCGCCATTCCTCGCCCATCGAAGGGTTCTGGGTGCAGCGGATCGGCACGCCGTGCGTGTCGCTCGCATAGCAGATGTTGCAACCGATACACTCGCGGATGTCTTCGAGGCGGCCTTCATCGATCTTCTTCGGGAGGAAGGGATCGGCGATGGAGGGCCGTGCGGCTCCGACGAGGTCGACGATGCCGTCTTTCACCTGACGCAGCATCGTATCGGGTGAGGTGAAGCGCCCCACGGTCACGACGGGTTTGCTCGTCGCCTGTTTCACCCAGGACATGTAGTTCTCGAGAGAGGCCTCCTTGACGAAGCGCGACGTTCCCATTTCGTATGAGTAATCGTCGACGACCAGGTCCCATAGATCCGGGAGTTCAGCCATCGTTTCGATCATCGCGCGATGCTCTTCGACCACCGGGGCACCGTCCACATTTCCGCCGGCCGCCGAGCAGCGCACGGCAACCGCGCAAGTGTCTCCGACGGCCTCCTTGGTCTCTTCGACCAGTTCGGTGACGAGTCTCAGGCGGTTTTCGAGGGAGCCCCCGTACTCGTCGGAGCGCTGGTTGGCGGGCGACATGAATTGCGAAATCAGATAGCCGTGTGTTGCGTAGACGTAGACGATGTCGAAGCCCGCGCGCTGCGCGCGTTTGGCGGCCGCCGCGTGCCAGCGGCGCAGGTTGCGGATATCCCTTTTGTCCATCACCCGGCACTGCATGGGATTGTTGCGCCAAGCCGGCCGGCTCCATGGGCCGAGCGCTTCCTCCCTCGAGTAGAGGTTCGACGAGAAAGCACCGCTGTACCAGAGCTCCGCGCCCGCCAGCGCGCCGTGTCGATGAACTTTGTCGACCATCAGTGCCTGCGCGCGCACATCCTCTTCGTCCCACAGTGTGGCCGACGGGTAGGGATCGTCGTCGGAGCTCGCGTGGATCGAGCAGTATTCGGTGCAGACGACCCCCCAGCCGCCCTCCGCCTTGACTTCGCGCATGGCGGCGAGCGTCTGCGGTCTGCGGTGCCCCATCCCGGTGCAATGCGGGACCTGATAGAAGCGATTGGGGGCCGTTACGGGGCCGATCTGGATCGGCTCGAAGAGAATGTCATACCGCGGATCGCGCGCCATCGGTGCCTCCGCGCAATCTGTGCGCCTGGTGTGGAGCCTTGGGTCGAAGGATCGTTACGCCGCCTCGAGGTTGCCGACGATGGTCAGGAGTCCGAGTCACTCCCGGTCGCGGATTCGGCGAGTAGGCGGTCGATGGCCGACACGAGTGCGGGATCGTCGGGCTCTGTATCGGATTCGAAGCGCGCCACCACGTTTCCCTTCCGATCGACCAGGTACTTCTGGAAATTCCATTCGATGGGGCCGCCGATCGGCTTGGGGAGCGACGTCAGGTAGGCGTATACCGGATGCGCATCGGCACCGAGCACGTCGATCTTGGAGAACATCGGAAACTCGACACCGTAGTTCGATTTGCAGAACGCTCCGATCTGCCGATCGTCGCCGGGCTCCTGTTTGCCGAAGTCGTTGGACGGAAAACCGAGCACGCTGAACTTCTTTTCGCGGTAGCGCTCGTAGAGGGTTTGCAGGCCTGCGTACTGCGGCGTGTAACCGCACTCGCTGGCTGTGTTGACGATCAGGAGCACTTCGCCGCGGTAGCGCGCGAGAGATTCCTCCGGGCCTCCAAGTCGTTTGGCGCTGAGGTCGAGCAATGCTTTCGAAGCCTCCTCCGCGACTGCGCGGTCGGGCCCGAGCGGGGCGCCGACGGACAAAACGAAAATCGTAGCCACGATAGCAATCGATCGCGGAGTGAAATTGCGCATGAGGGATTCTCCTGTCGGGAATGCGCGCCTCGGTTCTGATCGAGGCGCGCAGCGGGAGCGTACAACAGGGGCGCAAAACCGTAAGGCGCGTGGGTGATCGAGGGTGGAGAGTCGGCGGGTGTGGGGCCGGCTGGATCAGATGGGCTTGAGTTTGATCGGGAGCGTGTTGCGATCGCCCTTGAGCGAGCGCACCCAGTCCGAAAAACCGTATTTCTTGCGAAATTCGGCGTCGATGTAGTTCTGGTATTTCGGAATGTCCATCGGGTGGGCGGTGAAGGGGCGGGTCTGTCCGCCTAGCGCCAGTTCGACGCGGGGGTTGGCGTGAATCTCGTAGAGCCAGCTTCGCCCGCGATTTTCGGCGCGGATCCAGAGCGCGTTGTTGGCATGGACGTACCAGACGCTCGCATAGTGTTCGATGTGACCGGTCCCCGTGGTGCGCAACACGGCGATCTCACCGGTTGCGTGGCTGAGATTCTGCCAGGCCCAGAGGGCCGAGGTCACTAGCAGGACGAGTAGAAGTGTCCGGCGGTCGATGCCCATGCTGACTCCACATCCATTGGGCATGCGCAGATGGCGCGCACAAAGCCCGTCCCTCCTCTTTCGGCAGATCGGCTGCGCGACCTTCCCCCACGGGGGGCGTTTTTGGCTCGAGTTTGTGATGTCGGCCCGTCACGGTGGTGTGTGGTTGGCAACCGGAGTGAAGTAGCGGTGCGGGGAAAACGTGACGAGGATCGAAAAGAAGCTCGAGTGGCGCGCGTCTCCAGATGAGTTCTCGGGTTGTTGCCCCTGGTGGTACACTTGGGGTGGTCGGATTACAGGGGTGAGTCGGGTTCTCGTGCTCTGCAAAGGAGGAGATCATGAGGCGATCGGTGACTGTAATCGGAACGCTGGCAACGGTGGTTGGGCTGGCGTTTGCGACGGGGTCTTCTGCAGATCGAGATGGGGGTGTTCCCGAACTCGAAGGCCCAATCGGGGTCTC
>JAFDAW010000157.1 GCA_019313605.1 Deltaproteobacteria bacterium | reverse complement strand
GATCTGGGTATGGTCGACGTTTCCGATGCGCGCGATCGAACTTGCCTCTGCGGAAGGGCGGAGGCAGAAACGCTCGCTGCAAACGTTCGTGCGGGTGTGCGATGCGTGACAATCCCAACCGTATTGCGCCTTGATCGAACGCTCATCCACATAGGCGAAGCTGACCGCGTCGACATCGGATTGGAGCATCTCTTCGAAGTACGGTCGATTCGAGCAGTTGTGCTCGATCGCAAGAACATCGGGAGCTTCACTGCGCATCACAGCGACCAACTGCTCGTGGTAGGGCCTTACGAACTGTGCGAGGTGGTGGGGGCCGATCATGTCGCGCGTGGCGCCCGCGTTTTCGAACAGCACCGCATCGCAGGCGCCGGTTTGCAGGATTGCCTTCAGGTAGCGCGCGGTGCCCTCGGTGACGCGTTCGAACAGGGCTTCGGCGAAAGCCGGGTCGCGGATGAAGTCCATCAATAGCCCGGCCATACCGCGAAGTTCAGCGGCCACCAAAAACGGCGAGACGACCATCGCGGATATGAAGAGATCGTCACCCGCGCGTTCGCGCAATCGCGTCAACGCTTCGACCACGAGCGGCATGCGGCCACTCTGCGCGGGGTCGGGGTCGCTGAGGAGGCTCAAGTCGGCGGCTTCTTCGAGCGGGCGTTCGGCAATCTGCGGATAGTAGTCGTCGAACTCTCGAAGCTTGCAGCCGAACGCTTCGGCCTCGATGGTCAGGCAACCCCAGGGAACCATTGCACTATCGTGTTCGAAGAGTTCGGCGGCGAGCATCTGGGCGTCGGCAATCAGCTTGGGGTCGCGATAGACGGTGTTCATTCGCTGCCCCAGCCGCTCGAGGACGTGCCGCGCCCCCCCGAAAAAGAGATAGGCGAGCGCGGGTCGATCCGCGCGCTCGCCCTTGAGGGCAAGCCGCATGCGCTCTCTTCCCGTCGAGACATTGCCCATGTTCCGCGCCTACCTCTCCAAGGTAATCGGAGATCCAAGCTGCACCGTCAGCTAGGGCAGGTTAATACACCGCCGCGGCTGCGCACAGCGGGTCGGCCAGCTGGGCGGGTTCCCCGCGAGTGCATGGATGGCGCGCGCCGATCAGCTCTGACGCGCGATCTCGGGCTTGAGGATTTCGCCGTCGCCGCCCGCCAGGTGGAAAGCGTCCGAGGGCTCGGCACCTGCTTCGTACAAGGGGTTTCCCTCGATTTCGAATCCGGCATCGCGAATCATCCGGTAGGTGTCTGCAACCGCGTCTCCGCGGGTGGTGAGGTAGCCCTCGACGAACAGAGAGTTCGCGGGATACAGGGCGAGCGGTTCGAGGGAGCGCAGGTGTCCCTCGCGTCCGCCCGCGGCGCGGATTTCTGCACGCGGGTTGACGAAGCGCACCAATGCGAGCGTTCGCAGGCAGCGCTCCGGCGTGAGGCTGTCGTCGGCTTGCAGCGGGTTGCCTTCGATCGGGATCAGGAAGTTCACCGGTATCGACGGAACTTCGAGTTCGCGCAGGCGGAACGCCAACTCGACGATGTCGCTGCTCGACTCGCCCATCCCGAGGATGAATCCGCTGCAGGTTTCGATCCCGCTTTTGTGGGCCGCTTCCAGCGTGCGCACCCGATCCGAGTAGGTGTGGGTGCTACACACTTTGCCGTAGTGACTCTCGCTGGTATTGAGATTGTGATTCAGTCGATCGAGTCCGGCCTCCGCGAGAATTTCTGCGCGCGTGTCGTCGACCAATCCGGCCGACAGGCAGATTTCGATCGGATAGCGATCCTTCAGCCCACGGATCAGGGATGCGAGTTTGCGGGTGCGTTCGAGCGTTGGGCCGCGGCCCGAGAGCACCATGCAGTAGCGACTCGCGCCCGCTCTCGCGGCGTGTTCGGCCCCCGCGAAGATTTCCTCGTCGCTCTTGATCGGGTATTTGCGGATCGCCGCATCGGAATCGCTGGATTGCGAGCAGTACCCGCAGTCTTCCGGGCAGAGCCCGTTTTGGATGTTGTTCAGGATCTGAACCATCACCTTCCGGCCGAAGTGACGCTCGCGGGGCAGATAGGCGGCGTGGAGGAGCGGAAGCAATTCGACGTCTTCGCCATCCAGGATCCAGAGGGCGTCGTCCTGGCTGGGCGGTTCGTCGCGTAGGGCCTGCTCGGCGAGGCGGGTAATGCGTTCGAACATGGATTCTCCGGAGAAAATGGGCCTGCGGCGCACTTTGGGTTGGCCCGGCCGCACGAGCAGAGAAGCAGGATCACCCGGAGCTGTCAACCAGATCAGAAGTGCGGGTTTACGACTCCTTAGAGGAGGGTTCGATCGCCTTCTTCATGGCCTCTTCCGAGAACTCCGTTACCCGCTGGGCCTGGGCTTCGGTGAGGTGAGCGAAGCGGATCCCCATCCCGTGCTGCTCTTCCGACAGGTTGGCGCTCACGCCCACCGTGACGACCTCACCCGGGAGCTCGATTTCCTCTCCGGTTCGCTCGATCCGAATTCGCACGTTGAAGGGCGTGCCGATCGGAAGGGGTGACTCGGTGGCGACGAAGATGCCCCCGGCCGACAGGTTCTTCATCAGGCACTTACGGACCTCGCCACGCGATTCGAAATTGACGTTGAGGTCGAGTGGAACGCGCACGGTTTCGCGGTTCTTGGCGTGCTTCTCTTTCACGCCCGGCTCGAAGTGGCGGTTCAGTGCGCTCTTGAGATCCGACCAGCGCGACATATCGGCCGGCGAAAGGCCGGCTTCTTTTCGCCGTTTATCCAGCGCGAGAAAGGCTCGCAAGAGGCCAGGCATGTCGGACATTCGCCCATCCTCCATCGCAGTTTCGGAACGGCGCTGTATCGGAGTCTATCGCGGAACGGATCTGCAGTCGGAGGATTTTCGAAAAACTTGTCCAGTTCGACACCATCAGATCGGTACAATGTCGAGATGGCGCGCTCACGGACAGTTTTTTGCTGCACTGAATGTGGTGGCCAACAACCACGCTGGGTTGGCCGCTGTCCGTCGTGCGGTGGTTGGTCGACGCTCGTCGAAGAAACGATTGGTGGACCCGCCGAATCGGGGCGACTCGGGCAAAACCCTAACATCAAATCCGTCAAGCCGATGTTGCTGGGGGAAATCAACACCGAGAGCGCACCGCGTCTCACGACGAACATCGTCGAATTCGACCGGGTCCTCGGCGGCGGGCTCGTGCCCGGTTCTGTCGTGTTGCTCGCGGGCGAACCGGGCGTCGGTAAATCGACACTCGCGCTACAGCTCGCCGCTGGATTGGGATCGCAGGCTGCGGTTCTCTACGTAACCGGCGAGGAGAGCCCCGAACAATTGCGCTTGCGCGCCGAGCGTCTCTCCGCTGTTCCGAAAGACCTGTTGGTTTTCGCCGAGACCCGTGCCGAGTCGATCGCGGCGATCTGGTCAGACCGAGCGCCGTCGGTCGTCGTGGTCGATTCGATCCAGACGCTGCGCACGGACCGGGTCGAGTCGGCACCCGGATCGGTCGCGCAGGTGCGCGAGTGCGCGGCAGAACTCACCGCGATCGCCAAGTCTCGCAACACAGTTCTGATCCTGGTTGGGCACGTCACCAAGGAGGGGGCGATCGCGGGACCGCGGGTACTCGAACACCTGGTCGATGTCGTGCTCGCCTTCGAGGGCGACCGCGGTCAGATCTTTCGACTGCTTCGCGCGAGCAAGAATCGATTCGGCTCCACCCAGGAGGTCGGTGTCTTCACGATGACCGAGCGCGGTCTCGAAGATGTCGAAAACCCGAGCGAGCTGTTTCTCGCCGAGCGCCGAGCGGGCGCGCCCGGCTCGTGCATTGCACCGCTCGTGGAGGGCAGTCGGCCGATGCTCGTCGAACTTCAGGCGTTAGTCGCTCCCGCGGGTTATGGGACTGCGCGCCGCACGACCGTTGGCCTGGACGACGGCCGGCTCGCCCTGCTGCTCGCAGCCCTCGACCGCCACACGGACGTCGATTTCCTATCGCGCGATGTCTACGTGAATGTGACCGGCGGTTTGCGGGTATCCGAACCTGGCGCAGACCTCGCTCTCGCGCTGGCGCTGGCATCGAGCCGGCTCGACGCCCCGCTTCCCGCCGATGTCGCGGCGTTCGGCGAAATCGGCCTCGGGGGCGAGGTGAGGCGGGTCGGTCGCATCGATTTGCGGTTGCGAGAGGCGGTGCGTCTCGGATTTAGGCGCGTGATTCTGCCCGCGGGTGTAGAGGTTGCGCGGCCCGAGGGCGCCGAACTCATCCCCGTAGCCAACGTGGCCGCCGCGGTCCGCTGGCTGCGTGCGTCAATCGGCGTTCACACCTCCGAGAACGATTGTTAAACACTTGGTTTTGCATCGCTTTTCGGTTTGGCAATCTTTGACAGGCGCAGGCAGGATGGCTAGCCTGCGCCGCGATGACGCAGCCCCCCAAGGTGTTGATTTCGACCGAGAGAGCCTTCTCCGAGGCTCTTGAGCGCAATGCCGTCAGCCTCGAACTCGTCGAGCGCGCGATGCGCGATCAGTTCAGCTCGGACGCCCCACTGGTCGGTCTGCTCGGCGACCACCTGCTCGAATCCGGCGGCAAGCGAATGCGCCCCGCACTGGTGATGTTGACCGCGCAGCTTTGCGGCTACACGGGCTCTCGCCGAGTACAGGTAGGGGCTGCGATCGAATTGCTCCACACCGCGACACTGCTGCACGATGACGTGGTCGATTTTTCGGAACTGCGACGCGGCAGGCCGTCCGCAAATGCGTTGTGGGGCAACCGCCGCGCGATTCTCGCGGGAGACTTCCTCTACTCGCGCGCCTGCACGATGATCGTCGAAGACGGAGACCAGGACATCCTCTTGATCTTCGCGAATGCAATTCGCAGCCTGGCCGAGGGAGAGATTCTCCAACTCGAAAGAAGTTACGACCCGACGGTCACCGAGTCTCATTATTTCAAGGTCATCGAGCGCAAGAGCGCGATGCTCTTGTCGACTTCCACCGAATGCGGGGCGATCCTCGGCGGTGTCACTCGAGCCGAGCGGCGACGCCTCTCGGACTTCGGTCGAGAGCTCGGCCTGGCGTTCCAGTTGCGCGATGACGCGCTCGACTACGAGGCCGGCGAAGAAGAATTGGGCAAGATCCCCAACATGGATATCCGTGAAGGCAAGGTGACCCTGCCGCTGTTGCTCGCGCTCAAGCGCTGCACATCTGCCGAGCGCGAGGGAGTCGCGGTCTTGATCAAGAGTGCGTCTCGAATGTCGGACCCCGGCGTCGAAATACCCGCCGAGCCTGAATCGCTCGATCTCTCGCCGGTTCTCGAGCTGATCACGCGTTATCGCGGTGTCGAAGACACCGTGCGCCGCGCCCAGGAGCACGCCGAGCGCGCCATCGAGTCGATCGCCCCGTTTCCCGAATCGGAGGCGAAGGTCGATCTGACCGCGGCGGCTCAATTTGCGGTAACCCGAGACCGCTGAGCGATCGATTGACCGGCCGAGCGTCTTGTCGGCCTCGCAACTTCTCATCCCGTTGGTCCCGGGAGAATCACCATGATCTGCAATACGCAATACGGGCGAGTGCTCTCGCTTGCCCTGCTGACGGCATTCGGCCTCGTTTTGGCCGGATCGAGTCTCGCCGAGAACGCCTCGCCGCGACTGGTCGGGACCGTCAACATCAACACCGCAACACCCGAGCAACTCGAATTGCTTCCGGGGATCGGCGAGTCTCGTGCAAACGCAGTCGTCGCGATCCGCAAGCAGCGTGGCGGCTTCAAGTCTGTAGACGAGCTGACGGAAGTGAAGGGGATCGGAGAGGTCGCTCTAGAGCGCCTGCGGCCCTTCGTCAGCACCGAAGGCAAGACGACCGCTCAGCTCAAATGAAGTTCGGGGGTCGGCGGTGCTGCCGCCGGCCCCCATTGCGGCCAAAGATCGCCCTGGCGCTCGGGCCCCGGGCGAAATATCAATTGCCGGATGAGTGATTCCGTCAGGCTACTGCTGGGGGCCGCGCTGATGGCCGCGTGCTGGGCCGGAGTGTCCGCCGGAAGCGATCCGCCGGCGCCCGTGGCCCAGAGCCTCCGGGTCGTTTCGATGAACCCGTCTCTCACGCGGATGTTGATCTCACTCGACGCGCAGCAGATGCTCGTCGGGATCGATGAGTATTCGGCGGACCACGAACCGGCGGTCGCCGCGCTGCCCCGCGTCGGAGGGCTCTTTAATCCGAGCCTGGAAGCGGTGGTGGCCCTCGAGCCGGATCTCGTGGTCGTCGTGCCCAGTGTGCAGCAGCGCGATTTTCGCACGCGCTTGCGGGAACTCGGAGTCGAGGTGCTGGAGCTGGCGAGCATCACCTTCGAGCAGCTGCTGGCGTCGATGCAAGCACTTGGAGATCGGATCGGCCGTTCCGAGGCAGCACGCGAGCGGGTCGCGGCGATTCGCAGTACCTGGATCGACGTCGCGCGGGAGTCCTCGCTTCAACCCCGGCGCTCAGTGGTGCTGATCGTCCAACGCGACCCTCTCTACGTGGTGGGCGGCGAGAGCTATCTGAACGCGATGCTCGATGCGGCCGGTCTCGACAACATGGCTGCGGAATATACAGAGGGTTATCCCCGGGTTTCCCTAGAATGGTTGATCGCGGCCGGGCCGCAGGTGATCATCGACAGCAGCGCCGATCCCA
>JAFDAW010000156.1 GCA_019313605.1 Deltaproteobacteria bacterium | reverse complement strand
GCGCCGTCTCGGGTGTGGTGGCAGCGGCGCTCGTGCGCTTCGCGCGCGAGAAGGTCGATCTGCTGCGCTGGCTCTCGCCGCTGAAGTCCGTGGAACTGATTGCGCCGGGCTGGATACTGGCTCTTCTGTGGATCACGTACGAGGGAGCGATGAGGCTCACGATTCCGGGCGCGTTTCCGGGCGGTGTCGACACGGCCGTCGGCTACACGGCCCACGTGACCGGAGCGCTGTTAGGCGGGGCGTTTGCCTTCGGCGCCATTCGCCTGGAGCTGGAGAAGCGCCTGGGTAAGTCGCCGCCACCCATCGTGGAACGGACCCGTGGGGAGAAGCGCTTCGACTTGCAGCGGGTGTCCCGCGCACGGGCGCGAGGAGACTCGGACGCCGCCTTCGAGATGTTGCTCGCGGAGTCGCGCCGCAGCGCGCGCAACCGCGACGCGGTGACCACCCTCTGGGAGATGGCGATCGAGCGGGGTGAGGCGGAGGTCGCCACACCGGCGATGATCCAGCTCGTGCACGAAGAGATCCGACGCGGCGCCGAAGACGTCGGTGTCTCGCACTGGCGCGAACTGACCCAGCACCAGCCCGAAGTCCGCGTGGAGCTGCCTTCGCTGCTCAAACTGATTCCGTACATCCGCCGCATCGATGGCGACAGCGCCGCAGTCATCGCACTCCAACAGGCAATGGATTGCAGCGAGGACGGCCCCTCGCCGCGGGAGGCCGCCGCGATCGCGAGCCTCGCTGCGGATCTCGAGGTGAACATCGCGCGTACCGCGGCCGAGCGGGCGCTTTCGGACGAGACACTCACGGAGGCGCGCCGCGCCGACATGGAGTCTCTCGTACAAAGACTCAGCGCCGGGGAGAAGGCCGCTACGTCCGCCCCCGAAGAGGAGAAGGAGCTGCCCGTCAACGTCTTCTACGCCGAGCAGGATCGCAGTGGTTTCGGAGACGTCGGCGATTTAACGCAATTTGGTGCCCCCGGCGAGACCTTCCCCTCCGATCTCGTTGTGCCCGCCACCCCCATCGCACTGGAGTCCGGGTCGCTCGTTCTCGAAATCGAGTGCGGCGGATACCGCTCGGTCCCATACCTCGCAGTGAGCGTCGTATCCGTAGCCGGCGTTGGTGGGTTGGGGCCCAGGCCGATCATCGTCGTGGACATCTTCGTAACGGATCCTGCGAACCCCGAGTCCGAGCTCGGCATCTATCGCCTGCGCGGCGATCGATTCGACCCCCGCCGCCTCGTACCTGACGAAAAGGATCCGATGGCTGCGCTGCGATCCTTCCTGGATCAAATCCTCGAGCGAACCCAGGCCCGAGCGCTCCCTGATCCGGCGGCGGCGCGTGCGAATCCAGTAAAGCTGTTCAAGTCGCTCGAGGCGTACCAGGCCTGGGCCTCGGAGCACCTCGACATCTGACGCACCCAGCGCCCTCCCTTGTCCCGACTCACTACCGCGGTTCACCAGTTGAAGGACAGCGTCACTCCGTACATCCGAGGCTTGCCCCAGACCTCGCGAATTGTGTTGAATTCGCGGGTGAGGTCGAAGGCATCGACCTTGTACTCTTCTTCGAAGATGTTGGAGACCCAGAACGCCAATTCGATCCGATCGTTGGGCGTTCGGTACGCGAGCCGTGCGTTGTGGAGCCAGTAGGCTTCCTGTGAGATGGGATCGACCATCTGCGGATCGAAGTACGTCTTCGAGCGCCAGTTGAAGTCCCACTGTGGATTCAGTGAGCCCCATCCGAAGAGTGAAGCCTCGTATCGGATCACCACCGCGAAGTTCCACGTCGGCGCTGCCACGAGCTGATTCCCCGCGTAGTCGACGCTCTTGGGGTACTTTGGCACAACCAATTCTTTGAATTCGCTGTCGAGCCAGCCCATATTCGCCGAGATCAGGAGTCCCGGGACCGGTCTGGCACGCAGCTCTGCTTCGGCGCCCCGAACGTCGACATCGCCGTTGAGCAACTTCTCTGTTGGCAATTGGGCATAGTCGTTCGTGACGTCGAAGATCTGAAGGTCTTGGTACCAGTACCGGAAGACCGCCGCGTTGAGGATTACGCGGTCGTCGAACCAGCGGCTTTGAATGCCAAATTCGAGCGCGTCGACAAGTTCGGGCTCGACCGGGTCGATGTTTTGGTTGGCGTCACCGCCCGTGATGGTCAGACTTGCGTTGAAATGCCCGCCCTTGAAGCCGCGTCCGTATTTCAGGTAGGAGCGCAGGGTGCCATATTTGTTGGAGAACGGCGTGTAGCTGAGTTGCACGTCGCCCGTCCACTCCTTCCAGGTCTCTTCCACGGTGTCTTTGGGAAGTTCGACGTTCTCGAAGTTGCTGGTCGTCGCGACCGCCGTACTCACGAGTGAGAACTCTTTCTTCTCCTGGTTGTAACGGACACCCGCGCCGAGCGTGAGTTCGTAGATGCCGGGGAACACGCCCTCCTCGACCAGGTCGACTTCACCGCTCAGGTAAGGCGCCCAGCTCGTGAGCGTTTGTGTAAACCTCTGATCGATCGCAAACTGTCGTACGTCGGGAAAGATGTTGGCGGCGTCGAGATCCTCGTGTAGGAAGAAGAATCCGCCGGCCCACTGGTAGCGCTCGCCCTCGCCCTCGATGCGCAGCTCCTCGGTTGTCTGCCACGCGCTGTCGGACCAGATGCGCGGAAAAACTCTGAGGGGGTTTGCGTCGCCTTCCTCTTCCACCACGCGGTCGTACCATTCGTAGTCGTAGAAGAATGTGATGATCGCAAAGCCGAGGTCGAGTAATCCCTTTCCGTTGATCCCCCAGGCGTCGATGTACTCGGTGCCGTCTTTATCGTAGAACCCCGAGAAGGGATCTCCGCCGCCCTGGCCGGCCAAACCGTTACCCTCTCTGATCCCTTTGACGTCACTCCACCCCTCGATCCCGGGGCCGCCGAGGTCGACAGAGTTATGTGCGGCGAGATCCTCGGAAAAGCCGGCCTCTAGGCTTTCCACGAAGCCGCGTCCTCTAAAGATGGCATTGGCACCGAGCATCTGCAGATGAGCAGAATCGCCGCGGTTCTGGGTGCCGTGGGCGTTCAGCATCCACTCCATGTTGTCGAGCGGCTCGAAGAGCAGTACCGCCCGCGCCGCCCAGTTTTCGACGTTGTTCGTCCAGCGCTTGAGGCCGTTGAAGGTTTCCGCGCCCGGTTGGAGCCGGTCGGGAGTCCAAAACCCTTCGTCTTGTAAATTGGCTTTACCGTCGGGATTATCATCTGGTAGTGGGTTTTCTGATCGGAGGGTGGATAGTACCCCCGGAGATCTCACGTAGCAGATGTTGTCGACAGCGTTCTCAGAGACTCTGAAAGTGGTAGCCATGCCCGCGACCCGCGTACCCTTCGGCGCGACGAGATTGCCGTCGATATCGAACATGTCCTCGGCGAGGATTCTCGGGTTCCTGTTTGGACCCGGCTTGATGGTTCCCGCGATTTGCATCGCCTCTACGGCGGCGTCGTAATCCAGGAAAACGTACGTATCGGGATCTTCGCTAATGGGTCGGCCATTCTCCTTCGTCGTGTGGACGGGTCGAAGTACCCCATTCTCGTAAGTCCCTACGGGTATCAGTGAATCGTAGAGTTCCGTGGTCGAATCCTCGCCGGGATCGAATAGACCGTATTTCGTCGGGTCCCAGCCCGCGCACTGGTTTTTCGTGTAACCGTCCCTCCAATGGGCGGTGCCCGACACGCGCATCGAGAGCATGTCTTTGATCAGTGGAATGTTGATCGCGGCCTCGACCTCTTTGTCGTCGTAGTTGCCGTAGGTAAGGCTGGTCGAGACACCGAACTCGCCGTCCGGCATCGCCGAGCGGATCATGATTGCGCCCGCGGTGGCGTTGCGGCCGTTGACACTTCCCTGGGGTCCGCGCATCACATCGATTCCGTCGATGTCGAAGAGCTGGCCGAGCTGGATCGCCGGTGAGTTGATGTTGACGCCATCCTGGTAGATGGCGACGGATCCCGCTGCGATTGCGTTGTAGTCCTTCAGGCCGATCCCGCGGATGAAGATGGTGGGGTTCGACGCCGCGAAGACGGTGTTGATTTCGAGGTTCGGCGTGAAATCGGCGAGGTCGGAGATGTCTTGGATCCGCAGCGCCTGCAGATCGCCAGCGGAGAACGATGTGCTCGAGACTGGAGTTCCCTGGAGGCTGTTCTGCTTCTCGCCGGTGATGAGAATCTTCTCGATGGCGCGGTTCTGCTGAACCCCATCCATCCGGCGGGTTTCTTCGAGATTCCCAGCGTCGACCTCTTCGAGGCCGCTCTCGAGGTCTGTTGAATTACTGGATTCGTCCGCTTTCGTCGACGCGGCATCCTCGTCGGAGTCGACGGGATCCTGGGCTGAGGCGGGAATGACCCATAACAACGTAGCGATGAACGCCACGCAGATTTCAGATCCGGGAAGTCGGGGCCTGAACATACTTCCTCTCGGGTCCGACCAACCCCGGTCAGAGCCTGACCGATTCACAGCAAATAGTAAAGCGAATTCAAACGGCCTTTCCCCGCCACTTCACTGGGGTGACGCAGTGAGTCAGGCCGAACGGGGCGAGTACGCGATTTGGTGGCGCTCTCCGCAATCAGTGTCACGGCCCCGTTGGCCGGGTCGTTCTTGGAGTCAGGTCCAGGCGAAGACGGGTTGTTCGAAGTCGATGACTCGGGTTTCGCGGCCCTCGATGGCGACTTCGTGAAGTTGATAGATGATTGCGGCGGTGGGAGCGTGGATGTGGGTTCCCACCAACGGAATGGAGATGACGGGCCGGGGGCTCTCTGGGATGTTGCGCAGGTGGGGGACGCCGGGACGTGCGAGCTCTTCGAGGCGCACCCGGTAGACCTCGGCAACTTCTCGCGGATTCGGTTTCAGCTCGCTTTCGGCTCCGGCCCAGACGACGACCGGCGTGATGACGAAGCCCGAGCGGGTCGGATAGTCGTCGAGAATTCCGAGAACCGACGCCGGCGGGAGTTCGAGTCCCACCTCTTCTGACATTTCTCGAAGTGCGGCCTGCTCGACGCTTTCGCCTTGATCCAACCGACCGCCGGGCAGCGCGTACTGGCCCGCGTGGTTGTTCATTTTCGCCGCGCGCAGGGTGAGTACGAAGCAGGGCTCGCCCTCATCGTCGGCGAGAAGGGCCAGCGCCACCGCGGCCGGCCGCAGGCCGTCACGGGAAACCGGAAGCCTCCGAAATCCGCGCAAATTGGCTTCGATGCGCGTTCGCAGCGCTTCGTCGAGGCTCGTCGTTGGACCGCCCATGCCGAGAGCATACCGCGTCGCGCCCGCAGGTTGGCGCCGCGCTGCTGCGATCGTCAAACTCTTCTTCCATGCTCAGTCAGGTCCGTCGCCGCAAACTCGCACTGCCCGATACCGCGATCGAGATTGCGCTGCTCGATTGGGGCGGGGAGGGCCCGCTGGCATTACTCCATCACGCGAATGGATTCTGTGCGGGCGCGTGGGGCCCCGTTGCGGAGCTGCTGAGCGACCACTACCGCGTGGTTGCAATGGACGCGCGGGGTCACGGCGATTCCTCGAAGCCCGAAGGCGCTGACTGCTACCGCTGGGAGCTCTTCGGGCGAGACGTCCTGGCCGTCGCCGAATTGCTCGCCGCCGAGCACCCCGATGGCCGCATCGCATTGGGACTCGGACATTCGTTTGGCGGCATCGCGATTCTGATGGCGTCAGCCGAGCGCACGGATCTCTTCGAGCACAACGTGCTCGTCGATCCCGTCGTGATACCGCCGGAATGGCAGCGGGCGGTGGAAGCAGCGGGCGTACCCAGCAACGCGCTCGCCGAAGGAGCCCGCAACCGCCGCCACATCTGGCCCACTCGCGAGGCGGCCCGTGTGAAGTGGTTGGAGAAGAAGCTCTTCGCGGATTGGGATCTGAAGGCCTTGGATCTCTACCTCGCCGAGGGCCTCGCCGATCGGCCAGACGGCCAGGTCGAACTCAAATGCAGCGGCGAGACCGAGGCCGCAATCTTCGAAGCCACCGGATCGTTCGATCTCTGGTCATCCGCAGATCGGGTGCGAACGCCGACGCTGATCGAGTGGGCGGCTCGCAGCATGTTTCCGCGCGCAACCTTCGAGCAACTCGCAGCGCGCATGGGCGACGCGCAGGTCTGTGACATCGACTCGGGTCACCTCGCCCCGATGCAACACCCCGATCGCGTAGTCGCCCCCATCCTGGAATTCACCGCCCGCACTTCCTGACGGATCCCCCACCTCCTGCCGCGCACGCTGGCGGATCGAGTAAGGGCTCGGCGGACGTCACTCCGCGAATGGCTCGCTCGCCAAGTGGAGCGGCGATTTGCGGTTCCGGCTCGCTCGATTGGTGGCGGACCTGGTGTTGAGAGACCAAGGGCGGGCTCCGCTTAATTTCACTACGCGACGTCCGCCGACCCCTTACTCGAGCGAAACATCGCGGCCAAGCCGTCCGCCCAACCAAATCCCCGCCAACCACACACCCAAGCCCGGGTCCGGCGCATGTCGCTCCGTGAATGGCTCGCCCGCAAGTGGGGCCGGGGTTTGACTACTTGGCAGCATGGAAGTTGGGCTTTGGGCTTGCGGGATTCGAGGCGGGCTGCGCTTTATTTCACTGCGCGACATGCGCCGGACCCGGGCTTGGGTGTGTAGTTGGCGGGAATTTGGTTGGGCGGACGGCTTGGCCGCGAAGTTT
>JAFDAW010000008.1 GCA_019313605.1 Deltaproteobacteria bacterium | reverse complement strand
TACTTCACCACGAGCGGCTCATTGCGCTCATCGAGGTGTTTGGTTTCTTCGATTCGCGATCCACCCAGCATTGAGATCTGGCCATTGGGCGCCGGATTTGCTTGAGGAACCGGATACGGATTCGCCTGCGGATTTGCATAGGGTTGGGGCGCGGGTGCCGCACCCGGCTGTATCGGTGCGCCCGACGGATAGGCGGGGGCGGCCTGTCGCTCGGGCACGGGGGGTTGACCGTATTGGGAACCCGTTCCGGGCGGCGCGTACTGGGCCTGCGGAACCGATCCAGGCATGGCCGGCGCACCCTGGCCGGGGTAGATGATTCCGGCTCGAGTCCCCGTGTTCATGATCGGCGTGCGATCGACGTCGGAGGTCGTGTCGTTGTAGGCCATGCAAGCCGAGATCGGAAGCGCGAGAGCGGCGAGCAGCCAGTGGTTGACGGCGCGGGCTGTGGTCTTTCGATTCAACATGCATTTACCTCATCTTACGATCGATTCGTCCAGGGTTAATCAGTGCAAGAATCGTGCACAGCAGCTCGCTGTGTGATGGATGTGTGGAAGCCGGAGTTGGAATGGGGCGGTAGGGCTGCACGTGCGCGCAGGTTGCACATCGGCTGCTACTTCAGCCGTAGGCAAGCTGGGTATCCAGCTTCCCTCGCTATCCGTAAACGGTTTTGTGTTTAGCTGAGTGGACCCGCCGGGTCCGAGAGCCCTGGTCGGCGGCTTGCTATTCGGCGGTTGGATCCTGGCGGCCGAGCCGTCCGATCAACAGGGTTCCACCGAATCCGACTGCGATGAGACCGGCGGCCGTCGCGATTTCGCGGCCGCTCGGATCGAACGAAACGAGCCGCCAATCGTCGCGCTCGAAGTCCGCCACATTCTCGATGGTGACGATTCGCCCTTTGAGGGTCTCGCCGGGAACTGGCGGCATGGGCTCTTGAAAGGGCCAGAGTCCCACGACGGCGCCGAGCAGCAAGCCCAGCAGCGCGCCGAGCGTCGCTTTCTCGTACCGCTCGAGCAACCAGCGCAAGAGGTTGCTGACGCCCACGACGCCCACGACGATGCCGATTCCGAGCGGGATGACCACGGTGAGCGCATCGAGCACGAGCGCGAAGTCGCTGCCGCCACCCGCGCCATCACCGAGCAATCCGCGTTTGAGTTGATCGATCGTGCCGAGGATGGCTTCGTACTGACCGAGGATCAGCAGCAGGTAACCACCGCTGATTCCGGGCAAGATCATGGCCGAAGCTGCAGCGACTCCCGATGCGAAGATCAACACCATGTTCGCGCCTTCTCCTCCGGTTCCCGCTCCGCGGGTGGCGGCCATCACGAGCATCACCGCGAATCCACCAGCAGCACCCAGCAGGGTTGCCTTCGAGACGGGCCGCGCCAACCGAAACACGAGGGGGACGCCACCGAGTGTCAATCCGATGAAGATGCTGTACATGATCCAGCGGTGATCGACGACGAGATCCTTGACACTGCCGGCGAGGAGTAGGATTGCGAGCGCAGCACTCGCGACGACTGACACCAGCAGGATCAGCGAGCGAAGGCGAAATCGAAAGGTCGTGACCTCCGCGATCGCCGAGATGAATCCCGGGTAGACCCCGGCCGCCAGGAGCATCGTGCCTCCGCTGATGCCGGGCACCAGGTTTGCGAGACCCATCAGGCAGCCGCCGACTGCGCCGCGGATGATCAGGAGGGTTCTCGAGGAAGTGTCAGAACTGGAATCGAGCACGGCGGTTCTCCCTGGGGCGGCGGACGCGGTACTGTAGCAGGCAGAGCCAGATTCGAGGTTTGCCGTGTGTGGCCGATTTTCACTCAGCACCCCGCCGACAGAGATCGCCAACCACTTCGGTCTCGACGAGGAGCCGGTGCTCGAGGCGCGCTTCAACGTGGCGCCGGGGCAATCGATTGCAACGGTTTCGGGTTCGGGCGAAGACAACCGGCCGGTACTCTCGCTGCGCCGCTGGGGGCTGGTACCATCCTGGGCCAAGGATTCGAAAATTGGCAACCGCCTGATCAACGCGCGAGCAGAGACCGTGGCTGAAAAACCGTCTTTTCGATCTGCGCTGCGCCGCCGTCGCTGCCTGGTCCCCGCCGACGGATTCTACGAGTGGGCGGGAAGCAAGAGCCCGAAACAACCCTATTTCATCGGCCTCGGGGGGCGTGCGCTGTTTGCATTTGCCGGGCTCTGGGAGCGATGGAGCGATCCCGAGGGTGAACCACTCGAGAGCTGTACGTTGCTCACCACCGCAGCCGCCGAGCACCTTCGCGCAGTGCACCACCGTATGCCCGTCATTGTCGAACCGGCCGACTATGGGCATTGGCTGGATCCCGCTATCAAAGAGACCGATCTCGTGTCACCGGTGATCGATCGCAACCGCGGCAGTGCACTGGATTTCTACCCGGTCAGCCAATACGTCAACGATGTCCGCCACGATGGCCCGCGTTGCCTAGACGCCATCGCAGGTCAGCCGGGATTCTTCTGACCCATGAATACGCGATCGCAGAAAGCCGCAATCGAGGTGCGAGGCGAGCGAGGCGCGTCCCCCGACCAGCCGCGCTGGGCGCGGTGGCTGCGACGCGCGTTGCTCTGCGGGGTCGGGCTGCTCTTCGCGGCTTCGATTCCGTGGTATCGAGGGGATGCACCTCCCGCGAAGCTCCTCGGCCTGCCCGATTGGGTGGCCGTTGCGATCCTCTGCTACGCAGCGGCGGCGGTCTTGAATTCCGCTGCCTGGCTGCTGACCGATATCCCGGAACCGGTCGCAGATGACGAGGCGCGCAAATCGTGACGTTCGAGTGGCTCGGAGTCGCGGGCCTGATCAGCTATCTCGCTGTCTTGATCGGGATTGCGCTTGCGGCTCGCAGGGCGCGACAGAGCGAATCGCCCGCGGATCACTTTCTGGCGGGCCGCGGTCTCGGTGTCTTCGTCCTCTTTCTCACACTCTACGCGACGGCGTACAGCGGAAACTCTCTGCTCGGTTATCCAGGGCAGGCCTATCGGCAGGGCTTCTCGTGGGTGATGGCGACGGGTTTCATGTTGTCGATCATCGTGGTGTTTCACGCACTCGCTCCAAAGCTTCGCCCGATCGCGGCTCGCGAGCGCTTCGTGACTCCCGGAGACTGGATTCGATTTCGTTTCTCCAACGAACCCGGTAGTCGGGCGCTGTTGCTCGCGGTGTCGTTTTTGATGGCGTTCGCGCTGGCCAACTTTCTGTTCGGCTCGCTCAAGGCGATGGGAGAACTCACGGAGCAGTTCACGGGCGCCGCCATCTCTTATGAATGGGGCGTCTTTCTGCTCGCCGGAATGATTCTCTTCTACGAGACGGTCGGCGGCATGCGCGCTGTGGCGTGGACGGATGCGTTGCAGGGTGTCTTGATGCTACTCGGATTGGGAGCGCTGCTCCATTGGCTGCTCGGCGAATCGGGCGGACTCGGGTCGCTCACGAACCAGATTCTCGAGGTTCGACCCGGCGCGGCAGACCTGCCCGATGTGCGCGAGCAGATCAATTGGTTCAGCACGATCGTGCTGATGGGACTCGCGAGCGTCGTCTACCCGCAGGCGATCCAGCGCATCTACGCGGCCCGGAGTGGCCGGGTGCTGCGTCGCTCGTTTGCGCTGATGAGCTTCATGCCGCTCGCGACAACCTGGGTGGTCACGCTGATCGGCCTCGCGGCGATCGCCCAATTTCAGGGCCTGGGTGATATCGAGGCGGATCGCGTGATGCCGCTGCTGTTGGGAGTGTGGGCGCGTGAAGGTCTCGGGCTTTCGATCGCGGCGATGATCGTGTTCCTGGGCGCACTCGCCGCGATCATGTCGACCGCGGATTCGGTGCTGCTGTCGCTGGGGTCGGTTGCCGCGGAGGATCTGTTCGGTCGCTCGCGCCGCGA
This sequence comes from Deltaproteobacteria bacterium, assembly GCA_019313605.1. Taxonomy (GTDB): domain Bacteria; phylum Myxococcota_A; class UBA9160; order UBA9160; family SMWR01; genus JACZVU01. The sequence continues at coordinate 17,491 of JAFDAW010000008.1, read as the reverse complement.
AGCGGGTACGACGCGGTTTGGAAAGCGAATCGCGGTCGTGGTGATGGCCGGAATGGCACTCCTCGCCATTGGAGCCCGCAACGTGACGCTCTGGGGCGTGATCGAACTCAAGATGGAGCTCTTGATCCAATGCGTCCCGGCCTTCTTGATCGCAATTCACTGGTCTCGGTTTCGCGCCCGGCCGGCGTTGATGGGCCTCATTTTCGGAGTCGGCATCGCGATTGCGGGAGTCATATTGGATTCGAAGCGGATCTATGGAGTCCACATCGGAGTGATCGGCCTCGCCGTAAATGCCGCGATTGCCTGCATCGGTTCCCTTCTCGGATCGCCCAGGCGATCTTCCCAGCGAGCGACGCACCTCGAATGACTCGGCGAAGGCCCGAGCAAGTGGGCCTGTGGGTCGCGGTCTCTTCGCGCTCCGGGTAAGCTCCCGCGGTTGCCAGGCTCCGATGGAGCTATCCAATCGAACTTCAAACGGGTGAATCGCCGGCGCGTTGAGTGGGCTCTGGCCCCAAGCGAAATTGACGCGCCGACTGGACTAGGAGGGATCGCATGTCTCAAATGAATTGGAAACTCGCAATCGCGGTTTTGCTCGTGATGTTCGTCGCTACCGGCTGTGTGGTAATCGAGGATGGCGAGGTCGGCGTCTCGAAGAGTTTCGGAAAGATCAAGGATGAGCCGGTCGGTCAGGGCGTGGTGATCCAGGTTCCGGTGGTTCGAACCGTCGAGACCTGGAACGTCAAACTTCAAGAACTCAAAGAGACCGCTCAGGTGCCGTCCTCCGAGGGCTTGATCGTCGGTCTCGATACCTCGCTGCTGTTTCAGGTACAGCCCGAGAAGGCTCCGATCATTCGGCAGACGGTGGGTTGGAACTACGTCGATCTGCTGATTGTTCCGTATTTTCGAAGTGCGCTGCGAGATGTGGTGAGCGCCTTTCCCGTCAAGCAGATCTACGCCGATGTGGGCCGAAAGGCGATCGCCGCCCAGATCAAGGAGACCCTCCAGGAGACGCTCGAAACGCGGGGCATCCTCATCGTGGACGTGCTGCTCCGGGACGTGAAACTTCCGCAGCGATTCAAGGAGAGCATCGAGGCCAAGCTCACCGCCGAGCAGCGCGTACAGCAGAAGCAGTTCGAACTCGAGCAGGCCGTCAAGGATGCCGAGATCGAGGTCGCCCGAGCCCGAGGCGCCGCCGAGTCGCAGCAGATCGTGCGCTCGACCTTGTCGGACTCCTATCTCCAATATCTGTGGATCAAGACCCTGAACGAGAATCCGAACGTGATCTATGTGGCCACAGAGGCGAATCTGCCGCTGTTCAAGAACACGAAGTAGGGCGGCAGGGCCGGGCGGAGCTCTCGCTTCGTCTCACAGAGTTAGGGGAATTCGTCGATTGGCGAGTGGCGCTGTGAAGTTGAGCGGCGAACTGCTCTTCGGAGAGCCCCGATTCAAGTCTATTTTTAGCTTCGCCGATACATGTAGTGAAAACAACACGGAGCCAGGATTGATCTCCTGCTCCCCGAGAAGAGCAAACCCGGTGGGAACCGGGGACGCAAAGCCAGTGCCCAGACTCGGAAGCCCCGAGAGGGTCGAACGGCTGCCGAAAGGAGTTGCAGATGACCGCTCCTCGTCGCTTGACCGCGGCCTTCATCACCCTCGGAATCATCAGTCTCTCTTGTCACCCGACATCTCTCCCAGGAGATGTCAGCGCCGCCCCCGATCCCTTTTCGTACGCGGCCTTCGAGTCGAGTGAAGAGGCCTATCGGGCCGCGGAGGTGCTCGGAAATCTTCGTACGGGCCTGCTCCCCGGGGAGATTTCACGGGTGGCCGTGGCGATCGCTGCGGAGTCCAGCCGCGCCGATCTCCCGATCGAACTCGTGCTCGCAGTGATCCAGGTCGAGAGCTCGGGTGATAACTTTGCGGTTTCACCCGTGGGCGCGATGGGGCTGATGCAGTTGATGCCTGCGACCGCGGAGGGCGTAGCGCGACGTATCGGGTTGCGCTGGGTGGGGTCCACGACGCTCTTCGATCCGGTTTCCAACGTGCAACTCGGTGTCTTTTATCTACACGAGCTGCTGGATCGGTACGGTAGCGTGACGACGGCGTTGGCCGCCTACAACTGGGGCCCGACGCGGATCGCCGAGAGGCTGCGGCGAGGGGAGCCGGTTCCCGCCCTCTACGCGCAGCGGGTGCTGTCCGTCTACGAAAAGGCCAAGCACGCGACGCTCCAGATCTGAAGCGTGCGGGCTGTCTCGACGCCAGGTCGGATCAGTTATTGGGGGTAACGATGACGCTGACGCGCGAGTCGCCCTTCGTGCCTGCGACGACCACGGATACCTTGCGGCTGTCCTTGAGTGCGTCGAATGCGAGCCGATTGCCAAACGCCGGGTCTTCGAGAATTTCCCATCCAGCGTTCGCGAGTTCGGACTGGTAGAAGTCGAAGATCGCCTGCTGTTCTTCGTCCGATTTGAAGGTCACGATCATTCCCTCGTCCGGGGACGACATCGACGCCATCGGCGTCGAGCCCGGGAAGACCGGCACGTCCTTGGGGAACTCGCTGGGGAGATCGACTTCGTCGCCAATGCTGGCTTCAAATTTCTTACCGGCCGGATTGGTCGCGGTCAGGTGCATCCCCTTGCCGTCTGGGTCCATCCTCTCGACGATTTTGTTTACCGGTTTGGCGGACTCAGGAGCCTTCTGGGCCGGCTGTTCCGCGGGCGTTTCCGCTTTCGCGTTCGGCTCCGGGGTGGGCTCTTCACTGCTGCAGGCGATCATCAGCAGGGATGCCGCCGCAGCGGTAAAAATCGTCCGGATGGTCTTCAGCGACATGGCAAGGCCCCCTCCTCTTGAGTGCGGCACATCGTACATCGGAGGCTGGTACTTGAGAACCCCCCCATGGCCGGGAATGTCTGGCGAATTGAACATACCCAATTAGCAGTCTTTGGGGCTGCTGGCGTATGCTCGGCCGCGTTTCGTTTCGTTGTGATCCGAATCTACGCGAATCCACCATAAAGGAAGCCAGCTCATGACCACATCGCTGAATCGGCGAACGACCCTCCAACTGATCCTGACGGCGTCGCTCATCGCCAATTTTGCCTGCGTGGATCAGGGAGGCGGGTCGTCCAGTGCCTTGGGAACTCCAACCGAAGACGACAAAATCTTCTACTCGATCGGCATGATGGCCGGATCGGGGATCGCCGAATTCGAGCTCACGGAAGAAGAATTCGAGTGGGTCGCGCGCGGAGTTGCCGATTCCGCTCTGGGCCGCGAACTCTTGGCCAATCCCGAAGATCACATGCCCCAGATCCAGGAGATCTTCGCTGCCAGGAAGGCACAGGCAAATGCCGCGGAAGCCACTGCGTCCGCAGAATTTCTCGAGCAAGAAGCTGCGGTCGAGGGCGCCGTGAAGTCCGATTCGGGAATGATCATGACGGTGCTCGTGGCGGGCGAGGGCGCGCAACCCGAGCCGACCGATGAAGTGAAGGTGCACTATCACGGAACCCTTCGCGACGGGACGGTGTTCGACAGTTCCGTGGATCGGGGTAGCCCCGCCCAATTTCCGCTCGACCGCGTGATTCCCTGCTGGACGGAGGCCGTGACCCAGATGAAAGTTGGCACCAAGAGTCGAATCGTCTGCCCCGCAGCCATCGCGTACGGCTCGCGCGGTATGGGAACGATCCCGGGAGATGCCGCTCTCGTCTTCGAGGTGGAATTGCTCGAAATCGTCGAGTAGCGGGAGACCGCGCTTCGTTGTTTTCTAGGCCGCTGGTGACACAGCTCCAAGTAGTGAGGACTGCGTTCCCACGGTGGTGAGCCAGAGTTGGTGGATTGCACGTGTTGCACCCACGTGCAGTCGCCGTCTCGAGGTTGCGGCATCGGGGTAATTGATGTCGTCCACATCCACCAGGATGACGTAGTCGAACTCCAGCCCCTTCACCTGCTCGACCTCCGTCACCTCGATGCCGGGAGCGAAGCTGAAATCCTGATTCTCGACTCGATGAATCGGGAGAAGGTCGTTTTTCGCAAGGCCTTCGCAATAGAGAGCGCTCACCTCGGGTGTGGGTGTGAGGATCGCGACAGACGCCATGGGCTCCCGATTCAAGAGCTTTTGCAGTGCGTCGCCGAGAAATGCCACGCAGGCTCCGCGGTCTGTAAAGCGAAATAGTTCGACCGGAGGGCCGGAGCGCGTGGCGACCGGCGGTTCGTCGTCCTCGAGCAGATCGCCCAGGAGCGTCAACGCGAACCCCAGGATCTGCTGCGTCGAGCGATAGCTCACCCGCAGCGTTTCGACTGCAGTTCCAGGCAAGCCGAGCCCCTGCAGAAACTCGCTCCACGACGTAAAGCCGCTGTGCTCGATGACGTGTTGTTGGGTGTCGCCGGCCAGCGTGATGCTCTGGTTGCGATCCAGACATTCGAGCAAGATGTGGACCTCGAGTGGGGAAAAATCCTGTACCTCGTCGATCGCAATGTGGCGGTAACGCAGCGGACGTCCACGGCTCAGGCGCAATGGGCCAACCCGTAGCTGCCAGGCGCGAAGCAACAGCGCGTCGTCCTCGGGATCCAGCTCCGGGTGGCTCTCGGAGTCCCCTTCGAGCCGCGCAAAGAGTTCCTCGTTGCGCCGTTGGTTCCAATCGACGAAGCGCCGGATCTCTTCAGTCGAAAACGCGCCGGGCGCGTGTTTGGCGCAGGTATCGACGAGCAGCTTTTCGGCGGTGAGCGCGCTCGCCCAGTCGTCGAGTGCCTGGCTGGCGTTCTTCGATCCGCTGACGCGCCGAACCTGCTCGGTCAGTGCAATCTCCATGACGGGATGGAGTTTCAGGCGTTGAACGAGAGCCGGGGTGTCCTCTCGCGTCCGCCGCGGCAGCTGTGGAAAATGGCGGTGTCTTTGCTCGATCAACCAGCTGTGTAGGGTCGAGATCCCGACGTTCGAAAGCCCGAGCGAAGGAAGAACGTGCCCCACGTAGTTTCGCAAGGCTGGAGAGAAGACCGTGACGAGCGTCCTCGAAGAATCCACCTGGGCGTCATTGAAGGCGAGGTAGGCGATCCGGTGCAGAGCGACCGTCGTCTTGCCGGAACCCGCGGTTCCGCGAATGGCGAGGAAGCCCGTCGAAGGGCGCGTAATCAGCTCGAACTGCTCCGGGTCGATCAGGCTCGTGATTTCTGGCAGGTGCTTGTCGGCGCGGCCCGTATAGCCCGGTGTGCCGAGCTGCGGCGCGTTCTCGTCGGGTTCGCGGGCGCGCAGCGCGCTCGCTTCGCCGCCGGCCAGCGAGGGTTTCTCGCGCTCGATCCGAACCCATGCGTCACTTCCCGACGCCTCGGCGACGAAGATTCCCTCCGGGCTCTCGACGCGTTCCAGCTTGGCCTCCCGGATGTTGACGGTTCGACGAGCGAGAACTTCTCCGCTGTGGACTCGATCGCCGAGGGCCTCTTCGTATTCTTCACCTTGCTGGTAGCGGTAGAAAATTTTTGAAATCGGTGCATTTCGCCAATCGACGATGCGTAGGCCGTCCTCGATACAAGTCGCGCGCCCGAGGCAGAGGTCGCGTTCGCGGCCGTTCTCGAGGAGCCGCAGGTGTGCGAAATAGGGGGAATTCGGATCGACCCGGGCGCCGCCCCGCGCCGACCGGAGCTGAACGAGCAGCGCACTTTGACGATTCCACTGCTGGGTGAGCGCAGCCGTATCCTTGCTGTCGCTGCGGGACAACAGCTGCTCCCGAATGCCCTCGAGTTCCTTGACGATCGGTGCCTCGTCGGGTTCCAGCGGATCCTCGATTTCTCTCAGCAGCGACGTGACACGCAGGAGTAGTTCCAACTCCTCGGCGACGATCGGGTTCGACAACGATTCTCCTGGTAGGCGGCCAGCGGGGTGTGAGATGGTTTGAGCAAAAAATGGTCATGGAGCTTACCATCTCCTGCGATGGGGATCGCATCGGACTCCGAGCGCGGAGCTCAAGCCGAATATGCCAGGCGCCTGGGCGACCGCCGCGAAACGGCGGCGGTCCGGTCTCGCCACGCGTCGGTTGCCGCGAACCTGCGCCTGCTCGTATTCACGATCGGCGTCGTGGTGGCGTGGTTCGTGTTCGGGAGCAAGACGCTTTCGGCTGGCTGGCTGGCCGCTCCGATTCTGCTTTTCGTCGTGCTGCTCTTCGTGCACGATCGCCTGCTCGCCGAACGCGAACGCGCGCTGCGCTCCGTGGCGTTCTACGAAAGGGCCATCACCCGCCTCGAATCTCGCTGGGCGGGGGGCGGCACGCAGGGCGAGCGCTTCCGGGATCCCCACCATCCCTACTCGGACGATCTCGACCTGATGGGGGAGGGCTCACTCTTCGAACTCTTGTGCGCGGCGCGCACGCGGGCTGGCGAAGACACCCTCGCCGCGTGGCTATTGGGACCGGCGGCTCCGGACGAAATCCGATCGAGGCAGGAAGCGGTTCGAGAACTGACCCCGCAACTGGATCTGCGTGAAGACCTCGCTCGGCTCGGCGACGAAGTTCGGGCCGGCCTCCACCCCGAGGCGGTCTGCGCATGGGGCGCGGCGCCGGCCGCAATCGCGACGAGGGTTCCGGCTGTAGTCGCAGCGGGGCTCGCGCTGCTGGCGCTTGCGGGTCTCGTGTGCTGGATCGCGACCCCGGTGGGTCCACTTCCGTTCTTGCTCGCGCTACTGCTCGAAGCGGTCTTCTGGGGCGTCTATCGCTCGCGTTTTCTAGCGGTGGCGCGCGCCGTCGAACTCCCGGGTCGGGACCTCGGACTGCTCGCGCACCTGCTCGAGCGCCTCGAGCAGGAGTCGTACCAGGCACCTCGATTGGTCGCACTTCGAGCCGTATTGGAAACGAATGGTGCACCGGCTTCGGTGTGTATCGCGCGGTTGCGGCGATTGATCGATCTGCTCGATGCGCGCCGCAACCAACTCTTCTTTCCCGTGGCGGCGGTGCTGCTCTGGACCCCGCAACTGGCGTTCGCGATCGAACACTGGAGGGCCCGATTCGGACCGGACCTCGGGCGCTGGATCGATGCGGTCGGCGAATTCGAGGCGCTCTGTGCGATTGCGGCGTTCCGTTACGAGCATCCCGACTATGCGTTTCCCGAGATTGTCGAAGGCGCGCCGCGCTTCGATGGCGATGCGATCGGACATCCGCTGTTGCCGGGCGACCGTTGCGTGCGCAACGACTTGACGCTGTCCGCTGAAAACCCGGTGCTGATCGTCAGCGGTTCCAACATGTCGGGCAAGAGCACGCTGTTGCGCACCATCGGCATCAACACCGTGCTCGGCCTGGCCGGCGCTCCGGTCTGTGCGAACGCGCTGCGCCTCTCACCGCTCGCGATTGGGGCATCGATCCGACTTCAGGATTCTCTGCTCGAGGGGAATTCGCGTTTCTACGCGGAAATCCTGCGACTGCGCCAGATCACCGAGCTTTCGCGAGACGCGCTTCCCGTGCTGTTTCTACTCGACGAAATCTTGAACGGCACGAACTCCCACGATCGCGGGATCGGCGCCGAAGCGGTGGTGCGAAATCTGGCTCAAAGTGGTGCGATGGGATTGGTTACGACCCACGACCTCGCGCTGACCCGCTTCGCCGAATCCCTCTCGCCGCGTGCCACGAACGTGCACTTCCAGGATCATCTCGAAGACGGTGTGATCGCATTCGACTACCGCATGCACCCCGGAGTCGTCACCAAGAGCAATGCGTTGGAACTCATGCGGGCCGTGGGTCTCGACGTCTAGGAACGCCGCAAGCGAATCGGCAGGGCGCGCGCTCGTTCGCAGCGATCAGAGGTCGAGTTCGAGAATCGCGCGCTCTTCGATCCGGCCCGAGAGCTTCGAGAAGAAATTGAGTACGCGCATCTGCCAGCCGTACTTTGCGAGTAGTGCCGCGTAGGCGGCGCTTTCGGTCGCGGGGTCTTCGATGCGGCGAGCCCGGCCGTCGATCCACTCGCCAAGCACGCGACCGCGCGGACCACAGGGGGCGACGCGGATCCGCGGATCGTTTCTCAGACGCTTGATCTTCCCGGAGCCCGCTGCGGTAAAGACGTAGAACTTTTCCCCGTGCCTCGCGGACCAGACCGGAGTCTTCACGGCCTCGCCACTGCGCCGAAACGTCGCGAGGCTGATGTATGGGTGGCGTTCGAATTTCTCGAGTGCAGTGGTGTCGAGATTCACGGGCTTCCTCGCCGGCTACGGGCCGTTGGGGGGCTGAAATTCCAGCTGGGCGGACTCGATGATTTTCCGAATCGCGTCGCGATTGGCGTCCAGCAACTCGACCCTTCGCAGCTGGGCGCGAGCGCGGTCCAGGTTCTGCGCCTCGCGTTGAATCCGGAAATAGACATCGCCGGAGAGGTGGTCGGTGAGAAACCGGACTGCGTTTTCGAAAGCCATCAGCGATCCCGCGAGTGGGAGCGCGTTGCCCTCCTGCGGCGTGAGCCTTGCAGCCATGTCGGTCAAATAGCCGCGCGCAACGCCGCGCACGAGGTCGAGTTCGATCGCCATTTCAGCCACTCCGGCTTCGTCTTCAGCCGATCGGGAGCTGGAGGTGCGCATCAGTTCGCCGAAATCGGCGAGGACGGTGCCACCCATGACGGTGTCGAGATCGATTGCGCAGAGCCCCTCTCCGGTTTCGGCGTCGAGAAGGACGTTGTTGATCTTGCAGTCGTTGTGGACGATTCGGATCGGAAGATCAGCTGCACCCTCCGCATGGATCGCACTCGTCAGCCTCTCGTGCCAGCCGGCGGTCTGGTTGATCTCGGCCGCCAGGGATTTCGCGCGTCCGTGGGAATCGCTGCGGATGGCCGCTTCGAGCGCCGCATAACGGAGTTCGAGGTTGTGGAAATCCGGAATCGTGACGCTGAGAGGCGGGCCCTCCAGGTCGGCCAGTCGGGCTGCGAACGAACCGAACGCGCGGGCCGTTTCGTGGGCCTGGTGCTCGGTGTCGACCTGGTCGAGGCTTCGGGTTCCCTCTAGAAAGTGAAAACATCGCCAGTGGCCAGCTTCGGGGCCCACCCAATGGGTGCGGCCTTCCGTCGTTTTCACCAGACGGAGATGGCGACGCTCCGGATCGCGCACGCGCTCTCGTTCGAGGCTTTGGCGCAGGTGGGTGCAAACCCGCGACACGTTGTCCATGAGCGCTTCGGGGTTTTGAAACACCTGGGTATTGATCCGCTGCAGGATGTAGCGAGCGGATTGCGTTGAATCTTCGAAACGGAGCAGGTAGGTAGCGTGGATGTGTCCGCTGCCGTAGGGAATGGCTTCTGCGAATTGCCCCGGGATCTCGAACTGTGCGGCGGTTTCTTTCACGAACCGCGAGCATAACCGCAACCGCGGTTTCGATCGATCAGCCGTGACCGGAGATGTAGTGATTGAGCTGTTCGATCGTGAATTGCTGATCGTCGATGATCGCCTTGACGACATCTCCGATCGAAATCACGCCGGTAATCTTGTGGTTGTCGCGGACCACGAGATGGCGGACGTGCTTGTCACTCATGATCGACATCGAAGCGTCGACTCCGAGATCGCTACCCACGCAGATGACGTTCGCCGTCATGATGTCCTTCACCGGCGTATCCGTTGAACTCTGCCCCAGCAGGGCGATCTTACGCGCGTAGTCGCGCTCCGAGACGATGCCGGCGAGTTCTTCGCCATCGAGGACGATCAGCGCTCCGATGCCCTCCTGAGCCATCTTCTGGAGGGCTTCGTAGACGGTGGACGTCGGTGCGACCGAGTGGATCTGGTAGCCCTTGCTGTCGAGTATCTCTTTGATGATTTTCATGCCACCATCCTACACCGAAGCCGATTGCCAGGACAACGCTCGTTATACACTCCGGAAATTGAGCTGGATCGGGGGGGATTGGCTTCAGGGCGCGCGTTCACTGGGCGGGGGTGCCCGGCCGCGCGCAGCGCGAAAGACCGCGAGTACCTTCGGGGACGTGAGCGCGGGATCGAGTTCGAGACTCGGGTCTGCGATCAGGGCGCGTTCGAGGCTCTCGAGCGCCGCGTCGGTCTGCCCCAGGGCCACGTAGGCCGTGGCGCTCGCGATTTCGAGCCGGACGTGACTCGGGTCGTCCCCAGTACCCGTTCGAGCTTCGAGCTGTTCGCGGACCGCAGCCGCGCTTTCGAGAGCCTGTTCGAAACGGGCCGCGCGTAACTCCGTCTCGCAACGGTCCAGCATTGAGGCGATTTCAGTCGATTCTGGATCACCGGTGCCGACCTCCGCTTCGGCGTCGACCTGTGCTTCGGCGCCGACCTCTGCTTCGGTGTCGACCTCTGCTTCGGCGTCGACCTGTGCTTCGGCGTCGAGGGTCGGAATCCGTTTGGCTGAGGCCGGAATGCGCAGCCGCGCACCGGCCCAGATCTTCTTCGGGTCTGTAATTTCATTTTCGCGAATCAAGCTGGCGATCGAAGTTCCGTAGCGATCGGCGATCTCGGTGAGCGTCTCGCCGGGCTCGAGCGTGTGGTAGACGGGTTCCGTGGAGGGAGCCGCTTCTGTCTCTGTGTCCGCTTCGACCGCGAGAGCTGGGAGGCCCCAGGTGAGCGCACTTGCGAGCGTCGCCAGCGCCATCGCTCGGCTCAGTCGACTTTGCTCAACCATTCCGCAATCTCCCCGCTTGCTGCGGCCACTCTACGCGTTCCGGGTAGCGTACGGGATCGATTGGCTTTGCAAAGGGCTCAGGTCGAACTCGAGGAATGCCGGAGCGGAGTGACAAAAAGTTTTCGATTGGAGCAAGGCTTCAAGTAGATTCTATGGTTCAGGAGAACCCAACTCGATCTGCCCGCCGTTGAGGCGGGGCGAATCGCGTCACCTGGTGTTTCGACTGATTACTCAGGAGATCGCCGATCGGGTGCAATCGGTGAATCGAAGGGAGAGCCCATGGATCGATCCGATGCCGTTGCGCGATTTACCCGGATGGAGGACGGCACGAAGGAGGATTTCGAGACCCTCGAGCGAATCCAGGAACCCTTCGCAAACGAACTCGCGGATCGGGTTCTCGAACAGCTGCGGCAGCTCGGGGGCAGCTACGGCGGAATGCTCGTGGACCGGCTGATCCACAGCCTGCAGACCGCGACCCGCGCGCACCGCGACGGGCGCGACGAGGAATACGTGGTCTGTGCGTTGTTGCACGATATCGGCGACATGTTGGCCAGCCACAACCACGCCGATCTAGCAGCGGCGATTCTCAAACCCTTTGTGTCGGAGAAAAATCTCTGGATCGTCCAGCATCACGCAATCTTTCAGGGCTACTACTTCTGGCATCACGTGGGCGCTGATCGCAACGCGAGAGAAAAATTCCGCGACCACCCCCACTTCGATGACACCGCCGAATTCTGTGCACTCTACGACCAGTGTTCCTTCGACCCGGACTACGACACGCTTCCGCTCGAAACCTTCGAGCCGATGCTGCGACGCGTATTCGAAAAGCCGAAATGGACCGAGTACGGAACTTGATGGGTTATCGGGCAGTGGTTCAAGCCGAGGCGAGTGCGCGGATGACGGCGTCTACCGAGCCATCGTGCTCCAGCTCTCCGCAGTCCACACGGATGTCCGCCCAGCGTTCGTAGAGTGCGCGGCGCTCCGCGAGCAGGCTTTCTAGATCTTGCCCGGGCCCGCGAATCACTCCGCGCTTGTCGAGATCTCCGAGGCGCCGTTCGAGCTCGGCGAACGGTACGTCGAGGTAGATGCGCTGGCCGAGTTGCCCCAGATGCTCCATCGCGGCCCGGCTGTACACGACACTGCCGCCCGTAGCGATCACGCAGCTCGAACAGTCGAGCCCCAGCACGATGCGCTCCTCGACGCTGCGAAAGGATTCTACGCCGCGTTCCTCGATGATCTGTTGCAAGGGCGCGCCTTCCGTCTCCTGGATCAGCAGATCGGTATCCAAGAAGCTGCGCGCCGTCCGCTTTGCAAGGAGTACGCCCAGGGTGCTCTTGCCCGCTCCCGGCATCCCGATCAGTGCGAGGTTGTTGGAGACGTTGGCCATCGGTGCCATTAGGCTAGCGGACGTCATCCCGCGCCGGAATGCGGGGCGGGAGGCTTGGCGCTCGACCGTCGGGAGTGCGGCGCGGGGCGTCGCTTCGATGTAGGCTCCAGCGCGCAGTACAACCTAGATTGATGGAATCCGCCGTGGTCTGGTGGCTGGGACCGCGAGTCGAGGGCCGGTCGACTCGCGGAATGAGGGAAGGAGACAGGATGAGGCTGAAGAAGGCGGCGGTAATCGGATTAACGAGTCTCGCGCTGGGGGTTTCACCCGCAGCCGCCGGCTCGATCGGCGACGGCTCCACGGTCGCGTTGACGATGGTCGGTGGTGGGGGACTGATGGCTATCGGGTGCATGGCGATCGCGCTGCTCACCCAGGACGAAGAAGAGGAGGACGAAGGTTACGACCGGCGGGGCTTCTACCTCGGCCTATCGGCTAGCTATGCGAGACAGAACTTTTCGGATTCGGATGTCCTCAATCTCGTCGACGGGGAATTACAAGACAACCTCCGAGTATTGCGAGGCACCCCTGAATTAGGAGACCCGGATGAGACCCCTCCGATTCCTCCTGGAGACCCGGGGGTTTATACGTTCGACATCGATGATGTCGAAGATGATGTCTTCGGCGTTTTGGGCCGAGGCGGCTACCGCTGCCACCCCTACATCTCGGCCGAACTCCAGTTCGAAGCGTTGGCCGATTTCGACGGGTCGATCAGGGAAAATGGAACGCCGTCGAATGATTCGGCGCGGAATTTCGATCTCGAACTCGAGACACTGGTCTTCACTGACAACATCAAGGGCCATCTCCTGACCGGGCGCACCCAGCCGTTCGTGCTCCTGGGCGTGGGCTTCATGAGGATGGAAAGCAAGGCATACGACTCATCGGGCGGCGACATTCCGGGGCGTGCGCCGCAGACGAGTGAGCGAACCGTCAATGTGGCCTTCCGTTACGGCGCCGGCCTCGATTTCTACCTGACCAAGAATGTGGTCATGAGTGCGGAGGGTTCCTACTTGATGCCCTTTGGAAAACTCGACGGCCTCGACTACTACCAGTTCGGCGTCGGGCTGCAGTACCGATTCTGACGGCGGCGATCCCGAAGGTTTCGAGGGTATTGCCCTAGTTGGCGACTTTCCTGCTGCGCTGCTGAGAGCACCCGTGCGTGGTTGCGAATCCCGTGGCACGCACTGCTCTCCGCGTTTCTGGATCTGAATTCGCCGATTCAGAATCCGGAGCGAGAGCGTCTCTCTTGCGTCGAGCCCAATCTCGGATCAGGAAGAGATCAGACAATGATCAGCTTCCGATCAAGCGAGCTTCCCAACCGCTGCCTACTTTAAGCATTGTAGTTCCGCACTGTCCGGGAACGGGTCGAGGAGGGGGGTCGCGAAAAAGCGGCCACCGAATGAGAATCGACTCTTTCGAAACGCTCCCGTCAGAGGGTTTCCCGGTTCTGGAGGAGCAGAGCCTCCGGGATTGGGCTCAAGGGTAGGGACCCGGCGGAGGAGGAGGGGACAGTCCCCACCGACCAACCTCCACCGCTGGGTCCCAGATCCACAGTGCCCCCCCTTCCACTTCCAAGAGCCCCGGAAACCCGATATCGACCCAGGGGCCGGGAATCCCCCGATGGATCGGGCGTCCGGACTCCCGACGTCGCCGCAACGCCCAGCGCGACTTGACGCCTCCCCGCCCCAGCGTTGACAATGCCCGAAACCGATCTGGATCCGCCTGGGGAGGGCACACGCCGATGACCAACCACCGCGCGAACGTACTCGAGCACTGCCATCCGCCGATGGAAGTGCCTTTCAGCCGGGACGAGTACCGGGATCGGTTGACCAAGATTCGCACCCGCATGGCGGCCGATGAAATCGACGTGCTGTATCTGACGGCGCCCGAGAGTCTCTTCTACGTGAGTGGTTACACGTGTGAGTGGTATCAGGCACAAGGCCCGAAAGGCTGGCCCGCGACGAGCGGGATCGCCGTGCACCGGGATCGCGATGATTTCATCCTGTTCGATACGCCGAGCGAGCAGGTCATGGTGCGGTTCGTGACCATCGCGGACGACATTCGAATCTTTCCGATCGACAACCGGCGCGACGGAATCGGATTCATCGTCGATGAGCTCGCGGCTGCGGGTTGGCTCGGGGGAACCGTCGGTCTCGAGCTTCATTCCTACCGACCCAATCCGGTGATCAGCCAGCGATTCCGGAGCGCGTTCGAATCTGCGGGTTGCAAGGTCGCCGACGGAAGCGACGTGCTCCGCGATATGCGTTGGGTGAAGTCACCCCAGGAAATGGTCTACATCGAGCGGGCGGGTCAGATCGCGGATGTGGGGCTCGCCGCGGCGCGCGACACGATCCGGCCCGGAGTCACCGAGCTGGAAGTCTATGGTGAAATGATTCGCGCCATGGCGAAGGTTGGCGGCGAGAATCCGTCGATCACCTTGCCGGTGTTGTCAGGCCCGAAGGCCAACTGTGGGCACGCACTGGCTGGGCGCCGCACGATCGGCCCGGGCGAGCAGGTGAACGTGGACGTCTGCGGTGTTTTCAACCGCTATCACTGCAACGCGGCGCGCTCGTTCTACGTGGGACAGCCGCCGCGCGAGGTGGCCGAATTCTACGAGCAGGCCGCTGGAGCGATGGATCTTCTCGAAGGTTTGATTCGACCGAATCTGCGGGTGGGGGACCTCGTGAAGACTCTCAAGGCCTACTACGAAGACCAGGAAATCTGGGAAAGCGCGTCCTGGGTCGGCGGCTACGAACTCGGGATCGGGTTTCCACCGGACTGGGTGGGTAATTTCGTCTACGAAATGAGCCATGAAGATTCGAACGTGCAATTCGAACCCGGTACCGCAGTCAACTTCGAGAGCGTCTTCTACGCTCCGCGGATGGCCGGACTCACCTATCTGATCGAGACGCTTCTGTTCAAAACCGACAGTGCGGAAATCGCCTCTCGCATGCCGCGCGGCCTCCAGGTCATTTCGACCGAGTAGCCGGCCCCCGTCCCAAGCGGCGGCGGCGCATCTCGCTAGCCGACTTCCGAAGTGGTGAAGCCGGCTGCCCGCCATCCCCAATTCGTTCTAGAATTTGCGCGGTTGCAGCCAGGCCCCGGACTCAGGTCACCGCTGCGATCTGCCGATTCTAGACGTTTGGACTGAGAGGCCTCGGATGCCCGAACGACCCAAGCTCGGCGAACTGCTCGTGATGGCGGGCGCGATCGACCAAACCCAGCTCGGCGCCGCGCTCGCCGAACAGCGAAAGTTCCACAGCCCTCTTGGTGTGACGCTGGTGCGAATGGGCTTCCTCGATGAAGAGGCTTTGGTTCGAACGCTGGCCCGACAGCTAAAGCTCCCGATCGCCTGGCTGCGCGGCAAATGGGTCGAGCAGGAAGTGCTCGAACTCGTACCCGCCGAAACTGCGCTCAAGCACCGCTGCCTGCCTCTCGCTGTCTCCGACGAAGGGCGTGGCAAGAAGCTCCATCTCGCGATGCAGGATCCCCAGGATCTGGAAACCCTGGACGCCGTTCGGTTTCACGTCGGTCACAACGTGAGTCCAGTCCTTACCGCGCCCAGTGAGCTCGAAGAGGCACTCCAGAGACACTACGAATCCGGTCAGACCGAGGGGGAAACCGCCGCTGTGCGCCGGCCCGAAGTGCAAGAGGTGCCGGAGTTGCTCATGTTCGAGTTGAAGGCACAGGCCGCCACTCCCGAAACCGAACTCGATTTCGAGTTCGGAACCGGCCCGAGCGATGCGTCTCTGATGTCCTCTCAGGCCGTCCTCAGCGCGCTTACACAGCTGCTGAAGGTGCTGTTGGAAAAGGGCATCATCAGTCGGGAAGAGGTCGCCGAGCGGTTTCGAGATTTCCTACCTACGGATACCGCGAAGCGCTAGCGAGTCATCGCGCCTTCGTCCGCTGCCGTATCGAGCGGTCCTTCGGGTGCTTCGGGTGTTTCGGACTGCGCGGGATCGACGACAGTCTTGGGATCCGTTCGCACGTTTCTCATCCGAACGCCGCGGTGGTGGAAGACCAACTCTCCGTCGTCGACGGTGATCAACCAGGGCAAGGAGAACCGGGTTTTCGCGGTTTTGGTGGCGTTGTCGGTGTTGTAGGTGCGAGTGCCTTTCAGGGTGACAATTGCCAGGACGTTCTCCTGATCGACGATGCGCGACTCCACCACAGCGCTCTCGCGATCGAGTTGAATCGTCTGGGACAGCTCCAGGATCATGACTTTATTCAAGCGATTTTGCAGGTTTACCAGCGCGGCCTCTCGCATTTCTTCGACCATGGTTTCGATGTTCGTGCGCTGGATCTGCTCGAAAGTGTCGTGCGTGAAGTTCTCGGCGAATTCGATCTGCTCGATGGTTCGTTCGATCAGGAGCGCCTCGATTTCCGGGGTGGCTCCAGCGGCCAGGGGGTTTTCGGACGGACCGGAGCAACTCGTGAGCAGAACGCACGCTAAAACGAGGGTCGATCTTTCGATGCCGTTCATGCCAGAACTCCAATGCCGTAGCCGAGCTGGTGGTCCCCGGCCTGCCGAGTGTCCGCGGTTGGTTCGACTCTAGGCTGCGGCCGGGCGACCTGCAAGAACGGCTCGCCCTGAAATCTCGAGAGGAGTTCTAGTCCTTTGGAAACTCGAGGACGAGAAGTTGATGGTCTGAACTCGCGATGCGGCGGTCCTGCGGAATCACGTGCCCGAACCGTTCGGTGAGCGTAATGATCTCGCCGCCTGGGTCGTTGGCGCTGATCGAGAACCCCAGGTGTACTTGCGAGCCGTCGGAGAAATAGCGGGCCTCTTCTCTTCCCGTCCATGGGATGATGAAGGTGTGGGTGATCGTTTCACCGGGTGAAAGCTTCAGATCGCGCAGCATGGAATCTCGATGGAGGGTTGGCGACCAACTCCGTGAAGCGCTGAGGTCTTCGTTGGTCGAAACCAGGAAGCGCGCCTTCAAGATCGTTTCTGATTCGTCTCCGCCATTTGCGAATTGGACCCTTGCGACGAGTGACTCTCGGACGGGAGGGTTTCTCGCTTCGTCGCGTTCACTCGTCACTTCGAACGCGACGATCTCAGCGCTCAGTTGGCGCTCGACGGGCACGAATTTCCAGAAGTAGATGGCCACGCCCAGAGCCACTGCCGCGAGTGCGATCAGCGGCCCGAGTTTGATGGAAGCCTGGCTGCGATTCGCGCTGGTTCGCATCGTGCAACCCCTTCTATGTGTGCGTGACGAGAAGGCGCTTTCGCATTCGGCTACAGCGCTCGTCCTGCACGCGGAACCTTACCAAAATGCTTTGCCGTTTTTACCTATAGTTCGCATCGACTCTTGCGTTCCGCAATCCAGCCGCCAGACTCGCTCACTGCATTGGATCCCTAATCGAGAGGAAGCCCGGCTTGGTCGACGGCGCTTTGACACCTCTGCAACGGCGCCAGAACCTCGTCGCCGTTACCGCTGCGATGGCGGTCACCGCGCTGATCTACGGCTTGAGCTTGCCATTGCTCTCGCTGGTGATGGATGCGCGCGGTGTCGACAGCCTGTGGATT
>JAFDAW010000405.1 GCA_019313605.1 Deltaproteobacteria bacterium | reverse complement strand
TCCTCTTCGGAGAGGATCGCGTCCTCCATCCGGGTCGCTGCGGAAACTTCCGGCGCGGTTTCCTCGGGGTAGGCGGTCTGCATGAGCTCGGTAACGGGTTCGATCTCGTCCGCCTGGATCGGCTCCGGTTGGGCCTGGAGATCGCTGAGGCTGTCGCCGGGCTCCGGTGTCGCCTCGGCCTGGGCGGAGAACTGCTGGCCTCTCAGGCTGCGAATGACGTGCTTGGAGAGCGTCGAAAGCGTCTGGAGGACACCCGAGTTCTCGGTCGCAACGGCCTCGAATACGGCGACTCCATTCATCCCGAGCTTACGATGCAACACTTCGATCACGTAGGGATCCGATAGATCGCGCTTGTTGTACTGCAAGACGAGGGGAACATCTTCGAGCTGGCGCCCGTAATCGAGAAGCATCTCGCTGAGTTCGCTCAAGCTCGATGCGTTTTCTTCGATCCGCTCTTCGCGCGAATCGACCACCATCACGATGCCGTCTACCTGATCGAGCAGCTGCTTTCGGGTGGGCGCCTGCTCGACACTGCCCGGGACGGCGATCATTTGAATACGGGTCTTCAATCCTCCGACTTCGCCGAGCTCGATGGCCAGGGATTCGTACTCGACCGCCGGATCGATCAGGGTGGCTTCGCGTTGGATCTCTCCGCGGTGATCCGCCCTGAGCTTGCGGTGGATGGATTGCAGGTTCGCGGTC
The DNA here is from genome assembly GCA_019313605.1 of Deltaproteobacteria bacterium. Taxonomy (GTDB): domain Bacteria; phylum Myxococcota_A; class UBA9160; order UBA9160; family SMWR01; genus JACZVU01. Next base: position 1,947 of record JAFDAW010000405.1, on the reverse strand, counting down.
TTGCCGGCTCCGTCGATTCCCCAGTAGAGGATTCGCGCGTTTACCGCGGTCTCGTCGGAGTTCATCTTGGCCATCAGGCCTTCCCCTTTCTGGACAGTATGCGGCGAGCGTGAGTAGCAATGGCGCGCGAAACGTCGCGGCTTCGCATCAATACGCGCAGGTCCTTGTCCTGAAGGTAATTGACGAACTTCACCGCCATGGCCTGCGGACATTTGGGGTTCGCTGCGAGGGCCAGCTTGACCTGGTAATTGCGCGTCCATTCCCGGCTCATCGCGATCACGCGGTACACCTCGTCACAGACGTTGCGCGACTGCGCAATTGTAATGATTTCGGACTCGGTGATCTTGGGGCTGGTTGCGACGGAAATCGCGACGAGTTTGTTGCGGTCCCGAACCAGCAGACCGCGCGCCTCTTTGTTTCCCATTCGGCCGATCTGAATCTTCTGGAAGACCGTCATCTGCTGGACGAGCTGGAATAGATTGCCTTCCTGAAGTTGTTCGATCTGCTCGTCGGTGACGTCCCCGCCTTTATCCTCGATGAGCTGTTTGACGAAGCCTCCCATCTCGTTGCCGAGCACCGCGCGTAGCGCGGCTTCGGCTTCCTGGTCGGTGATCTCCGATTCGTCGCGCTGCCCGTCGAGATTTTCTGCAACTTCACTCGCTCCGATGAAATTGAGGATCCGCTCGATGACCGCGCGTCCCGTGAGGGGGTTGGTGCCGAGCGCATCGACGATCTCGGGCGTGCGCAGCATGCGCTCCTGATTGTTCGAGATGATCTCCACGACCTTCTTGTGCGGCGACGCGGCGAGCTTTACGATCGTCGCATCATCGGTCGTGGCGTTGAGGGCGATCATTTCGAGCTGCTCGCTTTCGTCCGTACGGCAGTCTGCAAAAAACGAGAGCAGGGCCGGATGGCTCGGGCCACTCAGCACGGCGTTCGTGATGGTTGCGGGCAGACCTTCGAGACTGTCGCGCGCGGTCGCCTTGACTTCTGCATCCGGATCGTGGGTCAACGCGACGCGAAGAGCACGGTGGCGAGTTCGATTGCGGGAAGGGGCAGGGCGCCTTTCGCCGCCATCAGGCGCGTGTCTCGCGGCGCGTCCTGGCGCGCGTAGCGCTCGGCCTGCTTCGACAGGGTCAAGCGGATCTTTTTCGCCTGTCGCTCCATTGACGCGCTTCCCCACATTTTCGCCGGGGCAGCGTGCCCCGACCCAAGGCCGGCCTACGACCTCCGGCCGGCTATGCACCCTCCGCCGCGGCGGTCCCGGCCTCGGCGACGATCTTCTCTTTCACGTGACTCGGCGCTTCGTCGTAATGGGAGAACTCCATGTGGAATTCTCCTTGCCCTCCAGTCATGCTCGTCAGCTGGCTCGCATACTCGAGCATCTCTGACATCGGCACTTGTGCCTGGATGACCTGAGTCGAACCTTTCGCTTCACTCGATTGAACCCGGCCGCGCCGGCTCGAGAGGTCTCCCATGATGTCGCCCACGTACGCTCCCGGGATCGAGACTTCGACGTCCATCACGGGCTCGAGCAAGACCGGCTTCGCCTGTTGGATAGCGGCCCTGAGGCCAAAAGACCCCGCAAGCTTGAACGCCATCTCGTTCGAGTCCACAGCGTGGTGTTTGCCGTCGATGCAGTGAACCCGGACATCCACGACCGGGTAGCCGGCGAGGGGGCCGGCCTCGCAGGCCGCGTAGACTCCCTTCTCGACAGCCGGGATCAGGCTCCTGGGGATGGAACCGCCCTTGATTTCATCCACGAACTCGATTCCTTCCCCGCGGGGCTTCGGCTCGATGGTGAGGTAACAGACGCCGAACATTCCCTTTCCCCCGGTCTGCTTCTTGAGCTTTCCCTCTACGTGCTCGGCTCGGCGTGTAATGGTCTCGCGGTAGGGGACCTTCGGTCTCTTCAGCTCGACTTCGACCCCGAACAAGCGCTGCAGT
>JAFDAW010000155.1 GCA_019313605.1 Deltaproteobacteria bacterium | reverse complement strand
CGGCGGTTTCCAACTCGACGAGTGCGGCGCGTTCGCTGGCGCGATCCGTGTGCAGCCGCGCCACCAGCTTGCGCTTGACCGCGCGCTCTCGCTTCAGCTGATCGGAGCGCTCGCGCAGCGTCGCGAGGGCTTCGTCGCGGCCCTCGAGCGCCTCGCGTGCCCGCACCTCAGCTTCGACCAGCGCCGCGGATTCGATGCGGTGGCGCTCGAGCAGATCGATGTCGTGACCCAGCAACAACTTCAAGGTGTTCAACCTCGAAAGCAGATCGCGCACGCCGTCGGCGGCGAAGAGCAGCCGCACGGGCCCCGCGGTGCCCGCCTTGTAGAGTGCGACCGCGCGGCCCGACATCGCGCGCTCGAGCACCTTGCGCCGTTCGCGAATTTCGGCCGCTTCTGCTTCGACCTTCTTCAGTGTCTTCCGCGCCTGCTCCGAAACCCGGCGCACGTTGACGAGGTCGCGCTCGATGGCGGCGGCGGAGCGATCGAGGGCTTCGACGGTTTCGAGCAGCCCGCGCTGCTCCCGCTCGTAGCGAGTGACGCGCTCGCGGCTGTCGCGAATTGCGCGGCGCAGCTGTTCGAGTTCCGGTTCGTCCTCGGCTCGAGCCGGAGAGGCCGCGGTGATCAACGCGATCGCCGCGAGCCACGCTACCGAAGCGCCGAGGGATTCGATCCTCATGGCCGCCAGCCTCCGCTGAGCGCCGCCGCGGATCCGAACAAGCCGAGCCCCGCGCCGCCAGCCACCACGAACAGCGCTTCGCCAGAAGAAAAGAAGCGCGGTGCAGAGCCCACCAGGAGTTCGAGGCCAAACTCGAATCCCGGCAAAGCCAGTCGGAAGAGCGCGTAGAGCAAGACCAGCGCGACCGTACCGCCCGCGGCACCCTGGAGCAGGCCCTCGAGCAGAAACGGCGTCTGCACGAACGGGCGGCTCGCACCGACGAGTGCGAGGATTTCGAGTTCGTCGCGGCGCGCGAAGACCCCGAGTCGAATCGTGTTCGCGACGATCAACAGGGTTGCGAGCGCGAGAATGATTCCGAGACCGATGCCGACGCCCTTTACCAACGCGACCGCGCGCAAATAGCCCTCGACCCAATCGCGCCCCGAATTCAGACTCTCGATTCCCGCGAGCCCCTCGATGGCGTTCGCGACCGCCTCCATCCCCTCCGCAGAGCGGCGATCTTCGCTCAGCGAAATCTCGAGCGAAGCCGGCAGCGGGTTGACTTCGAGTCCGTCGAGCAGCGCGGAGCCACTGCCGACCGAGGTGCGAAATCGCTCGAGTGCCTCGTCTTGCGACACCGCCTCGACGTCTTCGACGCCGGGGATCTTCCGAACGCGCTGTTCCAACTCGCTCAGTGTCACCCCCGACACCTCGGACTCCAGATAGGCGGTCACGCGCAGGTCGTCCCCGAACTGATCGAGCAACTCTTCCATGTTCCGCAGCAGCAGCGCGAACGCACCGACCAGCACCAGCGTCACGCCGATCGTCACGACCGAGATTCCGCTCGTCACGGGGCTCGATGCGATCCCGCGGATCGCGGTCCGGATGAAGAGCAGCCACTTGTAGGTCGTTCGCGTCATGTTCGCGGCATCGAGGGTTGGGTGTCTTCGACGATCTGCCCGCCTTCGAGGCGCACAGCGCGCTTGCCGTAGCGGCGCACGATTTCGAGTTCGTGCGTCGCGACCACAACGGTTGTACCGCGCAGTGCGGCACTCGCGATCAGATCCATGATCTCGACCGTCAACTCGGGATCGAGATTTCCGGTCGGCTCGTCGGCGAGCAGGATCTCGGGTTCGTTGACGAGCGCGCGCGCAATCGCCACGCGCTGCTGCTCGCCACCCGAGAGCGAGAGCGGGTGGTGGTAGCGCCGGTGCTGCAGGCCGAGTTGCTTGAGGATCGCGAACACCCGCGCGCGGGTCTCGCGCGGCGGCGTCCCCGTGACCTGCAGTGAGAGCGCGACGTTCTCCTCGACGGTGCGTCGCGGCAGCAGTTTGAAGTCCTGGAACACGACGCCGATCCTGCGCCGCAGCGGCGGCACTGCAGACTAGCCGAGGCGCGCAATGTTGCGGCCGAGCACGACGATCTGGCCCTCGCTCGGGCGCTCGGCGCCAAAGATCAATTTGAGCAGGCTGGTCTTGCCCGCGCCGCTCGGGCCGGTCAAGAAGACGAACTCGCCTTTCGCAAGCTCGATGCTGACGTCGCGCAACGCGAAGCTACCCGCGAGATACGATTTGGAAACGTGAAACATCCGGATCGCGCCTTCGCCGCGCGGCGCGTTGACCGCGCCACCGCCACCGCGCAACCGGAAGCGCGGACGACTCACCCTTTTTGGCGCGGTTGACGCGCGGACGGCCGCTTCTTGTCAGAGGCGCGATCGCGCGCTTTGTCGACGAGGTATTCGAGAATCACCTCGTCGAGCGGTTTTTCAGAATCGGCGCTGCTGCCAAACGCAGCCGCGGCCGGGTCGTCGATGATTGGCTTCGTGTCAGCAGCGGGTCGTTCCGGATCGATCGAAGGATCGGTCGCCGCGTTGGCCGTGACAGAGCCCGAGGTGTCGCCAGTGCTCGGCTTGCTTTGCGCGGCCGGTTTCTTGGCAGCCGGCGCAGGCGTCGGCTTCGCGGGTGCGACACCGCCACCGAGGCGTTCATCGATCACCGCGTCGAGCTCGCCATGCGTCAATCGCTTCAACATCGACTTGTGTTGTAGCTCGATCTGTGCGCGCACCTTGATGTCGAGCTCATCCGCATCGACGCGGTGAGCGTAGGAACTCTTTTCGGACGCAATGATCGTGCCGCCGTGATACACGTGGCTGATGATATGCGGTTTTCCGCGCCCACTGTCCTCCGTCTGGACGTGGAACTGCTTGCCGCGATACAAGACGTTGGTGTTGCAGCCGGTGATCATCGCCGGTCTCATCCCCCTCTAGCGCACTCGGCGGCGCGGAGTCTCGTCCCCCCGGCCAATGTTGTCGACCGAAGCGGCGAAATTCCACGCAGATCCGCGCACCCGCAGGGAAAATCGGCGAACGGGGTCAATTGCTGAAGCTGGTCCTGAGGGCTTCCGGCTACAGCGAGCTAACCCCGTCTCTAAGAGCGGCGAAATCAATTGCCTTTCCAATAACTTAGCTACATGAAAGGCTTTGATTCGCCCTGGCTCCACCACTAGCGGGTCTCGGTAAACGCGAGCAGTTCGTCGAGTCGTTTTTCTGCGTCGGCGCGGCCGAGTTCGATCAGTTGTTGCAGATAGTCGGGCTGGAACATCACGAGGCTCAGGAAGTCGTTGGAGCGGGTCTGCCGCGTGCCGAGGCCGCGGGTCAGGAAGCGGAATCCGCGCGGGAGTTGGGGTTCGTAGTCGTTGGCGAGCGCGCCGAGGTCTTGGGACGGCCGGAAGAGCAGCAGTTCGATGGGGCGCAGCCCGTCGCGGCGCTCTTCGGGGATCCGCGCGAGCAGGTCGTTGACGCGTTCGAGCCGCAGCGCGTCGGCGTCGAGCAGATCGAGGAACAGCGCGTTGATCAGGGATCCGGCGATCTGGGCCGGCGGCGGATAGCCATCGATCATGGGCGTGTTGGCGGCGGCCGCAGAGCCGCTTTTGTGGCGCGTCGAAATCGCGAGGATGCGCTGCGCGCCGAGGTGGACCGCAGGCGAGAGCGGCGCGGACTGCCGGATGCCGCCGTCGCCGTGCCACTGTCCGTCGAGCACCACGGACGGAAACAACAGCGGCAGGCTCGACGAGGCCATCACGTGCTCGACGCTCAGCTCGCAGCGGATGCCCACGCGATGCGAGCGCCGCCAGGGCGCGATTTCTTCGCCCTCGATCCAGGTCACCGAGGTGCCCGCGCTGTAGCTCGAAGTCGTCACGGCGACGGCGCGGAGTTTGCCGCGTGCGAGGTTTTCGCGGATGCCGGTCAGCACACCACCCACCGGTTCCGCGTCGAGCGCTTCGCGAAGGAAGCAGCGCAGCGGTTCGGTGTCGACCATGCCCCGCGGGCGACCCGGAAGGCGCCGCCCGCCGGAAATGAGTTGAAGCCCCGACCGCAGCAGGCGTTCGAACAGCGAAGGCCAGTCGGTGCGGAAGACGTGATCCGTGCTCAATCCCAACCAGAGCGCAGCCAACGCGTCGGTCGCCGCCGCGAATGAGCCGGGGTGGCCCGCGAGGTGCGCAGCGTTGATCGCGCCTGCGGAGACTCCGGTGACGATGTCGAGTTCGAGATCGGGCCGGTGTTTCGCGAGGGTCTGCAACAGCCCCACCTGGTAGGCGGCGCGCGCGCCGCCGCCGCTCATCACGATCGCGAGTCGGCCCGGTTGGTTTTCCACACTCGAGAACATGGAGGCGGTGTGGCGAATTCGCCAGCACCGTATCGCCACGTTCATCGCCGAATCCTGTGGCGGATTGCCGCGAGGCAGAACGGGACACCGACGCGCGAGGCCCAAAGCGCGGCCAAACCCCGCAACACACCGTACAGTGTCAAAATGCCACACCTCTACGCTGGCACGCGGATTGCTTATGGAATGCTTGAGAATTACGCGGACGCGAATCCGGCAGACTGCCGGGTGTTGGCCGCGGCCGGCTGCGTCCGCCGATCCAGGAGGATCGAGCATGAGGCAGCAAGAAGAACCCACTTCAGCCGTGCGGCCCCGAGATCCGTTCTACAGCGATTTCAGCCTCTCGCGTCCAAGCTTCGTTCGCCAGCTGATGGGAGATCTGTGGGGTGACGCACCGCAGTTCTCGAGCTCAGACCTGCCAGTCCCGGCGATCGACATCATCGAGACCGACAAGGCCTACGTGGTGACCGCTGAACTCGCGGGCTGCAAACCCGAAGACGTGACGATCGAAGTTCTCGATGGCGTCCTTTCCATTCGCGGCGAAAAAAAGAGCGAGCGCTGCGAAGAAACCGAGCAAGCGCGCTGGACGGAACGCAGCTTCGGGAGCTTCCACCGCTCGTTCCGGCTCGCGCCGGACGCCGCTCAGGACCAGATCGACGCGTCGTTCAAGAACGGAGTGCTGACCGTCAAGATCGAGAAGACGGAAGAGAACAAGCCGAAAGTGGTGAGAGTCCATTCGTGACGCACCGCGGGGCCGCCGCACCACCCCCAGCCGGCGGCCCCGCCCAGGGCGCGATCCATCACCAACCGGCTGCCCCGATGCAGCGCCGCCGCAACCGCTGCGTCGATGCCTTCCGCCCTCCCACGCGTGACTTCCCCGCCTCGATTCAGGATCCAGAATCAGCGAAAATGGCTTTGATTACGAGAGCTTACGATTCTACTTGTCTTCGCGAGCCACGGTATCAATAATGGGGCGTGATGGTACACCAGAGGAGGACTAGGGGATGACCTCACAGCAATTTCAGCGATTAGCGGGACTATTAGGACTTACGCTCTTATTTCCGTTCAGCGCCAGCGCTTTGATCACGGTCGGTGCGGCCGACACGGCCGGCTTTGCCCGCGACGTCGACACTGTGGGTGGAGTTGCCTACCTGGCCGATCACGCCTGGGGGTTGCGCGTGTTCGATGTCTCCGACCCGACAGCGCCCGTCGAAATCAACTCGGTCGTCACGGGGGGTCACGCGGGCGCCGTCACGCTCGAAGGCACGTTCGCCTATCTGGCGAACGGCGGTAACGGCCTGATGGTGTTCGACGCCTCGGACCCGTCGAATCCGATCATGCTCGGCAGCGAGGATACGCCGGGTTTCTCGAACGACGTCGCGGTGCTGGGCGACTACGCATACCTGGCCGATGGCACTGCGGGACTCCGTATCATCCGCGTCTCGAATCCAGACCGACCCAGAGAAACGGGATTCGTCGACTCCCCGGGCACCGCGATGGGCGTCGCAGTGGAGGCCGAAGTCGCCTACCTGGCCGATAGTGACGCGGGGCTGCGCGTGATCGACATCTCGAATACCGCGAACCCCAGCGAAATCGCATTCCTCGACACGCCGGGCTCGGCGAGCAGCGTTGCAGTCGAAGGCGGTTTGGCGTACGTGGCCGATGGCGTCTCGGGACTGCGCGTAATCGACGTCTCGAATCCAGCAGCGCCTGTTGAAATCGGCGCGATCGACACACCCGGTGTCGCGAGCGACGTCACACTCGCGGGCGGGTTCGCCTATGTGGCCGACGACTCCCATGGCCTGCGAGTGATCGACATCTCGGACCCGACGGCGCCCGTTGAAATCGGCGCAATCGGCACGCGCGACCAGGCGCAGAGTATCAACGTGGCCAGCGGACTCGCCTATGTCGCGGATGGCGAATCGGGATTGCAGGTGATCGACCTCGCCTACCCCACGTTCCCGGCCGAGATCGGTTCCGCCGTCCCTCCTGGGGGCTTCGCAGGCGGCCTCGCGGTAGTGGGCGACATCGCCTACCTCGCAAACGGTACCGACTACCTGAGGCTGATCGACGTGTCGAATCCCGCAGCGCCCGTGGTCGGCCTATCCGCATCGTACGCGTTGGCGTTCGATGTCGCAGTCGTCGACGGTTTGGCGTATGTCCCGGATGGCTGGAACGGAGGTTTCCAGGTGGTCGACGTCTCGAATCCGAACGCGCCCTACACGATCGGCGAGATCGACGCAGACGGTTCTTCACAGGGAATCGCAGTGGAGAGCACTCGCGCCTACGTGGTCGGGCAGGCCGGTTTCAGCAGTACCCTGACGATCGCCGACATCTCGGACCCGGCAGTTCCCGTTGCTCTCGGCACCCTCACGATTCCCGACA
>JAFDAW010000404.1 GCA_019313605.1 Deltaproteobacteria bacterium | reverse complement strand
GCGCGAGCTGCCCTGACGCCGGCGGATGCCCATTGGTTCTGGCATCGCTGCGGCGAATGGACCGGACGCTCGCGGCGAAATCCGATCTCGCCAGCCGCGTTCAGCTGGTGACGGTGTCGTTCGATCCCATGAACGACACACCAGAGCGTCTGGCAACCCTCCGAGGTCATTTGAAACCGATCGGAGAGTGGCACTTTCGGACTGCCGAGTCCGATCGGGAGATTCGCCCCGTGCTCGATGATTTTGGGCAGGATGCGCTCAGACTCGTGGCAGCGGAAGATGGAAAATCACTCGGTGTGATTCGTCACATCGCCAAGGTGTTTCTCGTCGACTCCGATCACGCGATTCGAAACATCTACAGCACCGGATTTCTCAACCACGATATCTTGCTCCGAGACATAGAGACCTTGCTCCTCGAGGAGCAGCCTTCGTTGGGGCCTCAACCGGGAGCGGGTCGATGAGATCGCCTGCACGGTTGCCCGAGCTCGTCCTGGTCGCTTTGTTTTCTGCGATTGCGCTGCTCGACGCGAGCGCTGAAGAGACCCGAGTCGAGCTGGTGACGATCGGCCCCGATCGCGCGATCGATACGCGCTTTGGCCATATCCTGCTTCGCGTGGTTGACACAGAAACCGGACGGGACGATTCCTATGACTTTGGTGTCGCCGACTTTCAGCTTCCGGGTTTCATGGTAGAGGCGGCAATGGGGCGGGCGAAGTTTCGGCTGCGCCGCTCTTCCACCCAGATCCGCTTCGAAGACTATCGACTCAAGGATCGCCAGATCCATACCCAGCGTTTGAACCTGACGGAAGACCAGATCGCCTATCTGATCGAGCGGCTCGCGTGGAACCTCCTGCCCGAGAACGTCGAGTACGCCTACGACCACGTTGCCGACAATTGTTCGACCCGGCTGCGGGACCTGCTCGACGACGTAACGGGCGGAGCCGTTCAGCGAGCTGCCTACGCAATGCCGATCAGGCGCACCTATCGCGAAGAGATTCTCGCTGCGGGGTCCGGGCGGATGCTGGCGTTGATCGCCCTCGACCTCGGCTCGGGGCCACACGGTGAAGACCGGGTGGGCGCCTGGCAGCTGAGCTTCTTGCCCCACCGAATGCGCGAAATCCTGGCTGTCACGGAGAATCCCGCACTCGGAGAGGGCACTCCACTGGTCGCCTCCGAGGAGGTGCTGCATCAGCGAAAAGCGGCGCCTGCGGTCGGGGGCAGTGTTCGGGTCGGTCGCAGACTCGTCGTGGCGATCGGAGCAGCCCTGGGCCTGTTCTTCGGGCTCAGCGGGTTTTCGGCCTGGCTCACCCGCAGAAGCGTGGGGTGGCTTTCCCGGTTGGCAGGGCTGGTATTGGTCTCGACGGCCGCACTCTTCGGCTCGTTGGGTCTCGCGTTGCTGCCGGTTTCGCTCTTTTCGACCGGCACGATCTGGATCAGCAATCAAAATGCGTGGCTCTTCTTTCCGCTGGATCTCGTGTTGTTGGGGCCCGGGCTTCGCTGGATCTGGACGGGTCGAGCGACCCTGGCCACCTGGTCTCGGGTCTACATCGATCTTCGATTCCTGATGCTCGTGATCGGTTGGCTGGGTGTCGCCCATCCCCAAGAAATGCGAACTCAGCCACTGAAAGCCGCCTAGCCGGTGCCGGCTGGCCGCTGCGGGCCTTCGTGTTGTACGGTCCGCGTCCCATGAAGATTGGATTGGTTGGATTCCCCGAGAGCGGCAAGAGCACGGTGTTTGGCGCCCTGACGGGCCTCGCCGTGGAGACGGGCTACGCGGCCGGCCGCGACAAGGTCAACGTCGGGGTCGTGAAGGTTCCCGATCCGCGTGTCGACGCACTCGCAGAGCTCTACAAGCCCAAGAAGATCACCTACGCCGAGATTGCGTTCACGGATCTTGGCGGAGCTGGCGGGAAGGGCCTCGACCGCAAGACCCTCAATGCGATGCGCGAGGTGGATGCACTCTGCCAGGTGGTGCGCGCGTTTCCGGACGCTGCCGGCGATGCGCCGCAGCCGCTGCGCGAAATTGCCGATCTGGAGATCGAGACGATTCTCGCGGATCTCGAGCTGGTGGAGCGCCGCGTCGAGCGCCTCGCCAAGGACCGCAGCAATCCGCGCGAACTCGAACTGCTGCAGCGTATCCAGGCACACCTGGAAGAAGAGCGGCCGCTGCGATCATTCGAGCTCAGTGAAGAAGAGAGCAAGATGATCGCGGGCTACGCGCTGCTCACCCAGAAGCCACTGCTGCTGGTCATCAATGTCGATGAGGGCAGCATCGGTTCCGAGATCGATCCGGAAATCGAAGCGAGCGCGCGCGATCACGGGCTCGGGGTCGTGATGCTCTCCGCGCAGGTCGAAATGGATATCGCGTCGATGCCCGAAGAGGATCAGGTCGAATTCGCCACCTCGCTCGGCCTCGACGAGCCCGCGCGCAATCGCTTCATTCGCGCCGCCTACGAGCTGATCGACCTCGTCTCGATGTTGACCTCCGGCCCCGACGAGTGCCGGGCGTGGCCGGTGGCGCGCGGCTCCCGGGCCGTGCGGGCAGCGGGTAAGATTCACTCGGACATCGAGCGCGGATTCATCCGCGCCGAAGTCATCAACTGGAAGGACCTGATCGAACACGGCAGCGAGGCCAAGTGCCGCGAGGCCGGCCTCGCCAGGGTCGAGGGAAAGGACTACATCATGCAAGACGGCGATGTCGTCCACTTTCGATTCAACGTGTAGGCTGAATGGGGAGAATGCGAGATATGTCGGATCCTGGACCGTCACTGAACGAGACCATCGAGGAGTTGCGCGAGGCGCTCGAAGCTCCCGACGATCTCGACGAGGAGCTTCGAGCCGAATTGCGCAGTGCCGCGGAGGAGATCCTCGAGGCCCTCGATCCCGATCACGAGCGAGAGCTGTCGGGCTCGCTTCGCGAGCGCCTGACGAATACCCTCGA
>JAFDAW010000154.1 GCA_019313605.1 Deltaproteobacteria bacterium | reverse complement strand
GTTCCGTGCCCGGGCCCAGCCGGTCGTCGATCGCGTCCTGTCGGGCGATAAACTCCCGCCGGAAAAAATCGGGCCCATCCTCGAGCGCGTCCGCTGCCGCTGGGATGAAGTTGGATACGCGGGCGACTACCGCGCCTGGATTGAGGCGCAGTAGCGCGTTAGCGGTAGGGTCTTGAAGATCGGCAGCGACAGCGGTGGTCGCTGGTGTGGCCGCCGGCTGCGAAGCATGAGTGGACGCTGTCGGTCACGCACGGCGGCGAGGACGTCGCCCGCAACGCAGGCGCCTTCGAGAAGATCGCTCACAAGCGGAGGCGGATTGTCCTATCTTTATCGCCAGGTTTTCTTATCTTTCCGGGTTGCTGCTTCGAAGTATCGAATGAATCAGTATTTTTCTCGACCGGAGCTTTGGTTCCGAACTTGCACGCTGTGACGCTACTCGTTTTTCGCTGCCTTCCGTAAACCAATGCGCGGGGATCCAGCATGACCGTAGCCGTACGAGATTCCAAGCTGGAGGTGCCCTTCCCAGGTCAACTCACCGCCACCGACGGTACGGGGGCAGTGGTCTGGGTCGAGACGCATATCAGCCAGGGTGCATGCGCCTACCCGATTACACCCTCGACCAACATGGGCACGCAATTCGCGTACGCCGCTGCCAACGGTATGCGCAACTTGTGGGGCGATCCGCTGGTCTTTCTGGAGTCTGAATCGGAGCACTCCTCCGCGTCCGCGGCGGAAGGCTTCGTACTCGCCGGAGGGCGTGTCAGCAACTTCACCTCCGGCCAGGGCCTCGTGCTGATGAAGGAGGTGCTCTACGTCATCAGCGGCAAGCGCCAGCCCGCCGTTTTCAACATCGGAGCGCGCGCACTGACGAGCCAGGCCCTCAATGTGCACGCCGGCCACGACGACATCATGGGCGTGGCCGATACCGGCTGGGGGATGCTGTTTGCGCGCAACGCGCAGGAGTCGGGAGATCTGTGTCTGATCGCCCGCCGCTGCGCGGAGGCGACCGAGATTCCCTTCTTCAACGTGCAGGACGGTTTTCTCACCACCCACACCCTGGAGACCTGCCGACTGCCCGAGCCGGAGTTGATGAAGCAGTACATCGGTCCTCCCGGCGCGCGGGTACAGACTGTCTTCGACCCCGCTCGCGGCATCATGTCCGGCGTCGTGCAAAACCAGGACGCCTACATGCGCGGCAAGATCGCCCAGCGTTACTACTACGATCGCCTGGTCGAGGCGCTGGAAGTGTCGATGCAGGAATATCATGCGCTAACCGGGCGACGCTACAGCCTGGTGGATGGCTACCGCATGGAAGATGCGGAGTACGCCATTGTGGCGATGGGCAGCACGGCGGAGACCGCGGAGGTCGTCGTGGACCACCTGCGGGAGACCCGTGGCTGGCGCGTGGGTGTGGTGCACCCGACGGCGTTTCGCCCGTTTCCGGGCCCGCAGCTGGTGGACAAACTCAAGAATGTCCAGAGCATGGCGATCATCGAGCGGCTGGACCTGCCTCCGGCGGCGAACAATCCGCTCACGAACGAGACCAAGGCGGCGTTTGCCGACGCGCTCAGCGGACGCGCCGGTTACCCCACGATCCATCGCATGCCCGGCATCGCTTCCGGCTCTGCGGGCCTGGGCAGCCGAGATGTGCGTCCGTCCGATTTGATCGCGGTATTCGAGCAGCTGCACGCGGGCAAGCACGAATACTTCTCACTCAATATCGACCACCCCAGCGCGCTTGCCGTGGAGCCCGAACCGGATGTGCGCGTGCCCGGCTCGTTCAGTATGCGCGGGCACTCGATCGGCGGATTCGGCTCGGTCACCACCAACAAGGCGATCGCCACGGTTGCGCAGGAACTGTTCGGTGTATATGTGCAGGCCTATCCGAAGTACGGCTCGGAGAAGAAGGGGCTTCCCACTACCTATTATCTCACGCTGGCATCCGAGCCCATCCGCATTCACAGCGAAATGGAGCAGGCGGAATTCCTTCCGATCAACGACATCAACGCCTTGCAGATGGAGGCGGTGTTCAGCGGACTCAGCGACGGTGGGACGGTGTTCGTGCAGTGGCCGGGAACCGATCCGAAGAAGCTCTGGCAGCGCGTCCCGCCGATGATCCAGCGGCGCCTGCAGGCCGTGGGCGCGAAGATGTTCTACCTCGACGCCGCCCGCATCGCCCGCGAAGAAGGCAGCCGCGTGGATCTGGAAACGCGCATGCAGGGCATCGTGCTTCTGGGCGTGTTCCTGCGCTGCGCTCCCTTCCGAGAACAGCTTGGAGACGATGACGCGCTGTTCGCTCGTGTGAAAGTGGCCCTGCGACACTACTTCCCGCGCGTTTCGGACAAGGTCATTGCCGAGAATCTGCGCTGCGTCGAACGGGGCTTCCAAGAAGTGCACGAGCTTCCGCAAGAACTGATCGCCTCGGCCGAGGAAGCCTTCCAGAGAAAACACGCCGACCTCACCGTGAGCGATTTGATGCACCACGGAGTGATCGCCTGCCGACCGCACGACCCGTTGGACGGCGTCGTCGAGACGATGCGCAAAGCCCGCGTCTCCGCGATCGTAGTGCTCGACGATCGCAAGCACATGGAGGGCATCCTCTCCACCACCGATCTGGCGCGCGCCTTTGCGTCCGCGCCCGAGCGCAGCCAGTTGCCCGATGTATTCCCCTACCATCTGATGACCCGCGAGGTGCTGGTGACCTGGCCCGATGAACCGCTGATCGCTGCAGTCGATCGGATGCTCAGCCATTCGGTGCATCGACTGGTGGTGGCGAAGAGCGAGAGCGAGCGCACCCTGCCGGTAGGCGTTTTGTCACTCAGCGACCTGACCCGCGCGGGTATGAACGACATCGGGGTGGAGACAAAATGAGCAAGGACGACCACGAAGATCCTGCCGCGACGGAGGAGATCCCCGATCGGCCCGTGAGCCGGGTGGAATGGCCGCTCGTCAAGGAACCCGGGGCGGCGCTGGAATCTCACGGCGCACATTTCTCGTTTCTCGATTTCGAAATCGACCTGGATCGCTTCGTCGGGGAATTCAACGAGCAGGTGATCGGCGCCTATGGCCAGGGCGAAGGCGCCGTGTTGCCGGCCGACACCGGCATCGCGCGCTCCCTGATTCCGCCCGGAACGGGCGTATTCCGCGACTTCTCCCACGTGGCGCCCGCTCTGCCGAAATTCATCGCAGACAAGTGCGTGGCCTGCATGGAGTGCGTGACGGTCTGCCCCGATACGGCGATCCTCGGCCGCATCGCGGAACCGGACGTGCTCGCGAGTGCGTCCGAAGAGATTGTCACCGACGCAGAACGCGCGGACTTCGACGCCCAATGGGTGCGCACCACCAAGTTCTTCGACGTGGTGGAGAAGAAGGGTGAACAAGGCGGGATGTTTGGCATCCACGTCGATCCCACCAAGTGCAAGGGCTGCGGCGAGTGCGTCGTGGCGTGCGGGAGCCACGAAGCACTCGAGATGCTCGAGAAGAGCGACGAGCTGATCGAGAACTTTCGCAACCGGCACCGCTTGATTCAGGATCTACCGGCGACTCCGCAGCGGTTTCTGGCCCGGAAGCTTCCCGTCGACCTGATGCTCTACGAAGAACGCAACCTGCTCTACGTGGGTGGCGCCGGTTCGTGCGCGGGCTGCGGCGAGGCGACGGCGATTCGCATGATGCTCGCGGCTACGGGTGACGTGTACACGCGCGAGGAGATCGGCATCATCGCCGCCACGGGTTGCAATACCGTCTACGGAGCCACCTACCCCTACAACCCCTACCTGGTGACGTGGAGCAATTCGCTGTTCGAAAACGCGCCGGCCGTGGCGATGGGTGTGCGCGTGCGCTGGGACCAGCAGGGCTGGCAGGGCAAGCGGCTCTGGGTGCTGGGCGGCGACGGCGCCATGTACGACATCGGCTTCCAGTCTCTGAGCCGCATGCTCTGCTCGGGCATGGACATCAAGGTGTTGGTCCTCGACACGCAGGTCTACTCGAACACCGGCGGCCAGGCGAGCACCGCATCCTTTACCTCCCAGGAAGCCAAGATGTCACCGTACGGACGGGTACAGCCCGGCAAGCTGGAGCATCGCAAGGAACTCTCGAACATCGCCTTCATGCACCCCGAGGTGTATGTGGCCCAGACGTCCACGGCGTACGTGAATCACTTCCTACGAGCCATTCACGAGGCCAACGAGTTTCCGGGTCCGGCGTTGGTAAACGTCTTCACAACCTGCCAGCCGGAGCACGGGGTCGGCGACGACATGGCGATCGAGCAGAGCCGGCGCGCGGTGCAAAGCCGGGCCTTCCCGCTCTTCATACACGACCCGCGCAAGGGCGAACGCATGCGCGAGCGGCTATCGCTGCGCGGCAACCCGTCCGTGAGCGAGGACTGGCCCAAGGATGGCAAGACCGGTGAGCCGTATACCTTCGTCGACTTTGCGCGCACGGAGGGTCGCTTCCGCCGGCAGTTCAATGCCGACGATGAACCCTCCGAGCTGCTGCTCAGCGCGCAAGCCGATCGCCTGCGCAACTGGCGCCTGCTGCAAGAGCTGGCCGGCCTGCAAAAATAGCGGGAGCGGGAATCATCGAGCGGGCGCTGCCCGCTCGAACTCAGAGTAAGTAGCCCAAACTTGCGTTGACGATGGCAAAGAAGTGGTGGGCGGCTTCGCTGGTCGCTTCGACGAAGGGATTGGGGAACGCGCCCATGCCGACGACGAATGCGATGCAGATGATGATGGCGAGTTTGAGACTGCCCGAAATCGCGATGTGCCGCTGTTCGCGCGGGGGGTTGATGTACATCGCCCGAGCGACCTGCAGGTAGTAGTAGAGCGCCACGACGGCGAGTACGGCGCCGACGACGACCAGCCAGCCGAGCCCCGCGTGCCACGCGGCGATGAAGACGTAGAGTTTGCCCCAGAAGCCGACCACGAACGGAATCCCCGCAAGTGACAGCAAGAAGAGCAACATCGAGAGTGCGAGACCAGGCGCGCGCTGTGAAAGCCCGTCGAAGCTGTCGATGCTGTCGTCGCCTCCGGCAGCGGCAACGGCCTGCACGACCAGGAAGGCCCCCATGTTGGTGGCCGTGTAGCCGGCGGCATAGAAGAGCAACATGCCGAGGCCTTCGACGCTGTTGCTCGCGAACGCCATCAGCATGTAACCGATCTGGGCAACACCCGAGAACGCGAGCAGGCGTTTGACGTTCGTTTGAGGCAGCGCGAGCAGGTTGCCGACCAGGATCGTCACGAGGGATAGCGCGGCGATCAGCGGCACCCAGTCGTCGCTCCAGGCGCCAAGTCCCTGGAGAAAGAGCAGCGAGAACACCGCGAACCCCGCCAGCTTGGGTGCCACCGAGAGCAGACTCACGAAGGGCGTGCCGGAGCCCTGATAGGTATCCGGAACCCACATGTGGAAAGGCACGACGCCGATCTTGAAACCGAGTCCGGAGATCACCAGCAACATGCCCAGCGTCGACAGCGGTGTGGAGGCGGCTGCGCCGAGTTCGGCGATGTTCGTGGTCTGCGCCATCCCGAACAGCAGCGAAATGCCGAGCAGGGTAATTGCGGTACTCGTGACGCCCACCAGATAGAACTTGAGTGCGCCCTCGGGAGTTCGCTGTTGGCCGCGATCGCTGTCGTTCTTGTCGAACGCGGCAAGAACGGCGAGGGGCAAGCTCATCAACTCGAAGCAGACGAGCAGCAAGATCAGATCCTGGGTGCCCGCCAGCAGCGTCATGCCGAGTAGAGAAAAGAGCAACAGCAGGTAGTACTCGCCCTGCCGACGGGGGTAGCACCGCTCGACATGAGCCGATGAGCCGAGCGTGGCGATGATGCCCGCGATCAGGAAGATGCGTTTGAAGAGCAGAGGCCAGGCGCCACCCACATAGGCGCCGCCGATCGCGCTGCCGCTGGTGTCGAGTGTGAACGAGGCCCCGAGAACGGCGGCGAGGATGACCGCGGTGAGCTTGGCGTTTCCGCGGCCGAGGCGCGGGAAGATCATGTCGACCGCCAGCAGCAGCAAGATGCCGCAGGCGAGCAACAGGTCGAGACTCAGCGGTGAGAGTTGATCCCAGCTCATCTCGACTCCATCAACTGGGTGAGCACAGAGAGATATTCAGGAGTCACGCGGTTGATGAAATCGAGAATCAACGAAGGCATGAATCCGAAGAGCACGATGCAACCGCCCAGAATGATGAGCGCGCCCCATTCCACGCCCTTTGCGTCGTTCAGGTCGCGGAATTCTTCAGCCGGTCCCTCGCCCCAGAAAATTTGGCGGGATGCGCGCAACACGTAGACGGCGGTGATGAATGCGCCGAGGATGCCCGGGATCGCCCACCAGGGGTGGAGGCTCTTCCAGGCACCGATGAAGACCAGGATCTCGGCCACGAATCCCGCGGTGCCGGGTAGGCCGAGCGAGGAGAGGCAGGCGAGCGTGAAGAATGTCGCAACCCCGGGCATGCGCAGTCCGAAACCACCCATCGATGGCATGTGGCGGGTGTGGGAGGCGCCGTAGACGAGGCCGACGAGCGCAAAGAAGAGGCCCGTCATCAAACCGTGCGCGAACATCTGATACACGGCCCCGTTCCAGCCTTCGACCGTCAAGGTTGCCGCGCCGAGCATCACGACGCCCATATGGCTCACGGACGAGTAGGCGACGACGTATTTCAGATCCCGCTGACTCATGGCCGACAGTGCGCCGTAGACGATGTTGACCACCGCGACACAGCCGACGAGCGGCGCCCACGCGACGGCACCCTCGGGCAGCA
>JAFDAW010000007.1 GCA_019313605.1 Deltaproteobacteria bacterium | reverse complement strand
ATTCCGTCGAGCGACAGGTCGCGGCCGAGGAGCGCCTGGACGACGCGCGACTCCTCGTCGACCTGGACGATTTCTTGTTCGAATACACCGCGGCGCGTCGATCGATCGGCGCTGTCCGAGGAGGAATCTTGTAATGCGCTGGCGGCCGAATCTCTTGTCTGGCTTTCCGGGGATTTCTCCGCGGGAGTTTGAGAAGTTTCGGTTCTCGGTTTCGATCCGATCGATTTTCCGTCGCTTTTTTCGACTGCCGAGGTCGTGGAACGCGGCCGTTTGCCGCGCGGCAACATCGGCGGGCTTTCACTCCATCTCTCGCAAAGTTCGACGAGAACCGTACGCACTGATGGTGTAATGCCGTCCAGGATCACTCCGAGAGCAGTGCGCTCGTTTCCGTGATGTGCCGCATTGGGTGTGCTGCGGAGTACTTTTCCACGAAGTTTGAGCGCCTGTCCACCGACGGTTTCGGCCGGGATCTTGATCGCAATCTTCGCGCCGACCTTCGGGGGTTTCTCGACCAATAGGCAGCACCCACCATGGGAGATATCGAGCAGGCGACCGCGGTTGTGTTTCCAGCCGGCTCGCCAGCCGACTTCGCATCCCACGGGATGGCGGACTCGCCCGCGCCGGTCGCGCTCCGCGTAGATCGCGTAGCGAAGCAGCATCCGAAGCGCTTCGGGGTGTACGTGCGGGCGGAGCAGATAGCGATAACCCTGCTGGCGGATCTGTGAGCGCAGGGTTTCCGAGATGTCGCCGCAAACCGCGACTCCGACCAGCATGTCGGTGTCGACCGGTATCGGATCCGACATCGCGATCTCCGCGGAGACTACGAGGAGCTGGGCGTCGTCGAGTGCGGCGAGTTGGGGATCGTAGGGGCCACACTCGATCGTCTTGACTTCCATGTTTCTCAAGATCTCGGCGATCTCGCCTAGTGCCGCTCCTCCGACGAGAACAGCGACGAGCGGTCGCGGCGGCTTCGGCTGTTCAGTTCGCTTTTTCGCAACGGTTTCGCGTTTAGGGGCCTTCTCTGCTGCAGTTTTCGCCGATTGGGGTCGTTTCTTTTCCGTTTCTTCGGCGGTGCCGCTTCTCTCCGGATCTTTCGCCGGTGGAGATGATTCTGCAGCCCGGTCGCTCTCACCCGGCTCAACTCGTGAATCCTTTGTTGTGAGAGGCTGTTGCGCCTGTTGCTGCTGATCGTTGCGCGGAACCCGCGCACCCGCGTAATCGGTTTCGATCGCCTCTTCGAGCTCACAATTGGCGGTGAGCAGCCCGAATTCTCGCGGTGCTTCGATGATCTTCACGCCAAGCCCGGGCTGGATCAGCGTGGTGAGCGTGGCCGGCACGGACTTGCGTCGCACGACGGTGCCCAAAAGCGTCATCGCCGGCGCGGCCACCGAGGTCGCCAGGTGGATATCGATCTGGGTTCCGGGCGAGAGCACCGCGTTGGTCCGGATGAAGACGCCCGAGGGGCCGACGTCGAGGATGATCCCGCGGTGGGATCTCGCCCCGTCAAAGAACTCGCAGGTGAGCCTGCGCTTGATTCTCCGGCCTGCTCGTTGCTCCATGGCTCCGCCACCCGCAGAGGGAAGTTTCAGCTTCTACGGGTACTTGGATTATCGGCTCCCGGGGCCACAGAGTTAACGCCCGCGGGCGTCGGAGGCAGCTGGCGAGCAGAACCGGCTTCAGGCTCCTGATCGAGAGGGTGAAGCGCGGATGTGCAACTCAAGCGCGACACGCTTACGGACGATGAGGTTCGTGCAGTTTTCACTCAAGCGGAGGGTCGAGAAATCCGATGCGGGTATTGCACCACAATGTCTGCAGGACGCCGTTGGGTTGGGCGAACGCGCCCGCACTGACTTCGGTGTCATGTGCGACTCGCCGGACTTTGACAGGGTCGGACGGTGCTCGAGGTTAAAGAATGACCGGACTCTCCCACCCGATGAAAAGTCTTCTTGCGAATTTCATCGTCGTGTTCTCTTGCTTCCTGGTGTCCGCATCGGCGAGTGCGCAGAGCGGCGACGACATATTTCTCCTGCAGTCCGCAGTTGCACCCAATGTGGTTCTGTTCATGGACAACTCCGACTCGATGAATCACATCGAATGGCACCCCGCGTTCGATTCCGAGAAAGTACCCGATGCGAGCTACTGCACATCTTCCGCCGATTTCAGCGGAGCACTTGATCCCGACATCGTGTACGAGATCGGCTCCACTGTGTCCAATGCCAATTGCGACACCCCGGCGCGTGGCAATCGAAAGGTCTATGGCGTCCGGAATCCCAAAAAGACCTACTGGAGCGGCCGCTACCTGATGTGGTACCTCGGCCTCGACGAGAGCGACACTGACGACGACGCAATTCTCGACGAGATCGCCACCGCCGAAGCCAATGTCGCGGGATGTACCAGTTCGGGCGCCTCGAAATTTCTCGCCGAGAAGTATCGGCGCACGCGATTCGAAGCCAGCCAGCAGGTTCTGCTGGACCTGTTATGCGTTGCCGAGACGAAGAACGTCCGGTTCGCACAAGCGGAGTTTCGCGAGCCAGCCGACGCGGGAAGCGTCGACCCCAACGGCGGATTCCTCGGATCAGACCTCGGTCGTTCCAACCCGAATCACGCCAACGAGCTCGAATCGAGGATCAAGACTTCGGTTACGATATCAAATGACGGCACGCCGCTCGCTGAGACGCTTTTTCAGATCTACACCTATTGGATGCCGCGCGTCGCAGCGGATATGCCGCTCGGCGTAAATGGTGCCGCGTTTCCGATCTACGAGTACAACAAGTTTGGCAACCCGGTGGCTTCGAATAATTGGTTCGAAGACGCGATGATCTACGATTGCGAGAAGGCCTTCGTGATCATCGTGACCGACGGCCTTCCCAGCCGCGACGATTTCGATGTCGACCCAGCAGGCACCGCACTCGGATACGCGGATTTCGGTATCGGCGGTGCGACTGGGTTGATCGGCAATTACTACGCCGATGCGGAGGTTGAAGAGCCCGGCGCCGCAGACGAGGCCGCCTTCTACCTCGACGACATCTCGAAGTACATGTTCGACAAGGATTTCCGCCCCGACCTGGGGGGCACTCAGACGATCGACACCTATACGGTCGGCTTCGCGACGACCACCGCCACGGACGATTACCTCGAGCGAACCGCTGTGCTGGGCAACGGCACCTTCTACAAGGCAGCGGATGGTGACGAATTGACGGCTGCGTTGATCGCGGCGCTGAACGACATCATCGAAAAGTCAGCCTCGTTCACGGCGGCCACGGTTCCCTCCGCACGCACCAAGGACGGCGCCGATTTCTATCAGAGCTTCTTCTTCCCGCGCGGTAAGAGTGCGTTCTGGGAAGGTCACGTGCGTGCTTGGGCGATCGACGCGCTCGGTGCGGTTCGCGATATGAATGGCGATTGTGCGCTCGACGACCCAACCGCGGGTGAGTGCAACAGCGGGCCCTTCAAGCCGGAAGCCGTGTTTTGGTGGGATGCCGCAGACGAGATCCCTTTGCCCGCTTCGCGCAACCTCTATGTCTCGAAGTCCGGCGTTGCAAACGGCACGGTCCCCCCGGATTTCGACCAATCCATCACCTATCTCGAACTGGGGCTCGACCCGTTCGCAGTGGCATCGGATCCCGCCCCGAACAGTCCGCTCTACACGCTCGCTGGCAGCACCGCGATTACCGAAGAGGGACTCGCTGACGAGATCGTCGAGCACGCGAAAGGCTGTTTCTTCGGCACTGGTGTATTGGACGGGACAATCGTAACGCTTCCGGTGGCATGCGCGGAGCGCCCCGCCCGGTTGGGAGACATCTTCCATTCGAACGCCGTAGCGATCCGCCACCCCACTCTGCAGCTCGTCGATCCGGGTTACTCCACCTTCAAGACCTTCTACGAGGCCCGCGATCGGGTCCTCTACGCGGGTTCGAACGCGGGATTCCTCGAGGCGTTCAATACTGGTTCCTGGACGGTGCCGGCTGCTCCAGCGCTGCCCTACTACAGCAGGGGGACGGGTGTCGAGCGCTTTGGCTTCATGCCGTGGCAGGCGCGGCAGACCATCAGGAATCTGGTGATCGACTCCCCTACCGATCGTCATCACTACGTGGACGGCGACGTGAACTCGGCCGATGTCTGGATCGACGATGAGGTGCCGGCAGATGGGGCGGGTTACAACGTAAACTCGGGCAATGGCCATGAATGGCACACGTATCTGCTGGGCGCCCTGCGCGAGGGAGGAAACCACTATTACGCGTTGGATGTCACCAACCCCAATCAGATCAGCCCGCTCGATGGAGGCAATACCGATTATCCGCGCTACGTGTGGGAGTTCCCGTCCGAGGGCAATGTCGCAGATCAAGCCTTCATGGGAGAGAGCTGGGCGAAACCCATCATCACGAAAATCAGGGTGGATAGGACGGATTCTCCCGGTAATTCCGTGGATCGCTGGGTAGCGATCGTGACGGGTGGCTACGACGCGACGAGCGATCCCAATCCCGATGACGTCACCGGACTCGTCTCCACCTACTCAGCCGCTTCCCTCAAGGGGCGTGGGATCTACATCATCGATCTGAAAACGGGTGGGGTACTCGCTGAAAAGAAATTCGGATCCGTCGCGGACCCACAGGCGTCCATGCTCTATTCCATAGTCAGCACTCCTTCCGTTCTCGATCTCAATTTCGACGGCTATGCCGATGTGATCTACGTCGGAGACATGGGTGGGAATGTCTGGAAATGGTTGATCCACGATGTTGGAGAAGATCGGATCAACGACGGCTCGTCCCTCCGAACCCAGCCGAACTGGCCCTTCAAGGCGTTCTTCACCGCCGCCCCCGAAACCATCGGAAACGGGGCTGGCGCGGTGACCTACTACAAGAATTTCATGTTTCCGCCGGCGGCTACTTTTTCCAATGGTCGGCTCTACCTCGCCTTCGGCAGTGGCGAGCGTCGCAATCTTCAATTCGAGGGCGACTCGGATGCGTCAGAGTTGGGTGAGAACAACCGATTCTACGTGATGATCGATTCGGATCCCTACGAATCCGCTTCGCTCGGCACGATTACCGAGGCCGACCTGACGGATTTCAGCGGAAGCGAAGGCGCACAGAGCTTCGCCAACAAGGGTTTCTACATCAGGGTCGCGGATGGCGAGAAGTTCGTGACCAACGTCGAGATCTTCAGCGGCTTGGTGATCGTAGCGAGCTTCACGCCAACCTCGGGCGCCGACCCCTGTACGGCCCGCGGTGTCGGGAATCTCTATGCCTTCGACGTCGAGACCGGAGGGGGGCATTTCACGGACGGAGGCGGCAACTCGACCCGCGGCCTCACACTTGGGTCCGGTCTGCCGACAGATCCGAAGGTGTCGATCGGCGTGGGTGGCAAGGAAAATCGGGTCGTGATCGAGAAAAGTGGATCGGACATCGAGATCATCGAAGCTCCCAACGTCAACCTCAATGGCGCCACGCTCTACTGGCGGGAGAACGACTGACGATGCGGTTTGAGCAGTCGGTTCAGAGAAATCGTCGAGCTGGTTTCACCTTGATCGAGGTGGTTGTCGTGCTGGCAATCATCGCGGTATTGGCGGTGGCCGCGATTCCTTCGATCCAGGGAATGATCGAACGGCGGCGTCTTCAGGGTTTCGCGCGCGATCTCAGCAACGTGTTTCAGATTGCGCGCAGCCAGGCGATTCGAACCGGCAATAATCAGATCGTCTTCTTCGGCCCACTGGGGACCGCGGATCCTGCGGGAACTGTCCTCGTCGATTCAACGGGCAACTCGGTTCCCATGCTGATCTTGGACGACGGATCTCCCGCTACCGCGAATTGCCATATCGATGTTTCGGAGAGTCAAGAGACGATCCCGCTACCGAATCAAGTCACATTCGGGGTGTCGGAGGCGACCGTCAAGGTGCCGATCGATACGGGAACCGCGACTTTCAGCCCGCCACAGGCCAGTGGAACCACGGCCTCGGGTCCGAGCAACAACGCCACGAATTGGGTGCTCTTCCGGGCCGATGGAATTCCGGTGGGTTTCGACCCGACCTCGACGACCTGCGGAACGATTGGCGACACGGGAACCGGCGGCGCGGGCCTCTACATCACGAGTGGCGGTCGTGACTACGCGGTGACGCTCGCGCCTCTCGGTGGCACGCGTGTTCACGCCTGGGCCGGGGGTGGGTGGACTCAATGATGGGTACCAAGAACGGGCGACTCAATCGGACGACGGGCGGTTTCACCCTGATCGAGGTGATGATCAGCATTGGCATCTTGACCTTCGGCCTTCTGTCGCTGGCGACCGTACAGATCTACGCCATGCGTGGAGGCGATCGGGGCCGGCATATGACACACGCGGCGGCGATTGCCGAAAGCAGGATGGAGCAGCTCCAGCAAGACACCTGGACGTCAGTCGGAGTCACCGGCGGATTCGTCGCCGATCCAGTCGAGCAGAGCACCGTCAAGCTCGATGGCGGCTCACTTTCCGAAAGGGCTTATAGCGTCTCCCACCAGATAACGGATGTAGAACCGACCTTCACGCGCGAAATCGACGTGCAGGTGTCGTGGACCGAAGAGAGCGGAGAGACCCGATCGGTCACGCTCTCGAGTATTCGTTACAACCGGGAAGGGATCTAGCCGAGGATGCGAAAATCCGGATTCACCATTATCGAGTTGATGATCGCCAGCGCGATACTCGCGATCGTAATGGTCTTCACGATGCAGATCTTCACAGTGAACAACCGGGCCTACATCAAGATCGACTCCGTGGTGGATACGCAACAGAGTGTTCGCGCCATATCGAGCCTTTTTGAACGCGATCTGAGGCACGCGGGAATGATGGTGCCCGAAGGCGCAGCGATATGCGGCATCGATAACACCAATGCTCCCGATCTCCTCTACATCAGCGATCACACGGCCATCAACCCCGTGGATGCGATCGGGACCTTCGATGGTGCTCGGGTATTGGGCGGTGTAACGCAGGTCAATTTTGGCGTCACCACGTTGGGCCTGGACGATCTCGTTATCGAACCGGACACGCCGGACCCCTCCTACGACACGGATGGCAATGGAGTCAACGACAGCGACTTCAACGAGAATGGCGGCGGTGTGATCATTACCGACCTGGCGGATCCCGATCGCGGATCGGTCTGTGGGCTCGTCGGAAACGTCAACCTCGGCACCAAATCCATTACGATCGATATCAAGACCGCTTCGTTCGACGCGGCGGGTTCCGCCACGCTGATCGCGGTTCCGGCGATCGAATACCGCATCGATTCCAACAAGCTCTATCGCAACGGACTCCTGCTGGCCGACGGCGTCGAGGATCTACAGCTTGCATTTTTCCTGGATTCGAATGGAAACTTCTCCCTCGACGTTGGCGAGTTACACGGAATTTCGGGCAACAACTACGTCGCCAAGGATAGCGACGCGAGCGACCTTCGCGCGGTCCGATTCAACGTCGTTACCCGTACGCGCTCCGAAGACGAGAGGTTTACCCAGGGGTTCTTCCAGAACATGGAGAATCGGGACGCAATCGCCGGCCAGGACGGTTATCGGCGTCGAGTTCACACGGCCATTGTTCGGATGAGAAACATCGGCGATCGCGTGGGAGGCACATGATGAAGCATTCGCGCATACGCCAGCAGGGATCGGCACTTCTGATCGTCATGCTCGTGATGGCGATGATGGGGATCATCGGTTTCGCGGCCCTCGAGGCCGTCACGCGAGACCAGCGTGTTGCCGGATTCATGAAGCGCAAGAAGACCGCGTTTTTCGCAGCAGAGGCCGGAGTGTCTACGGCCCTTCACGCGCTACGAGTCAACGCGGATCCGACGTTTCCTCAAGGAACGGTCGGCAACGCGTCGTGGTTCGCGCAGGGCCTTCCGACCTACGAAATGGATACGAGTGCCGGTGCCGCATCCACGAACCTCGGAGTGGGCGCGCTTCCCGGCATGAATATGCAGATCGGGCAAGGCGGTGTGCCGAAGTTCACCATTCGCTTCTGGGAGGTGAACGTAAAGGGAGAAGCGGTAGGGGGAACCATTTCGCGGATCCAATTTGCGAGTGGAACACTCGAGGCGAATTAGAACAAGGCAGCATGAGGGCGTCGGATTTTTCAACCATTGACCCTGAATGGTCCGCCGTACGCGTCAATATTGAGATGGGTACTTGGACCCATCGAGGAGGGGTGAGCCGATGCGGATCATCGGATGGATTGCGGCAGCGGCGCTCGTTGCGGGCACCACCGCCTGCGGTGGAAGCGACGAGGCGGCTGTGGCTGAGCCCGCGGCGCCGCCCGCGAAGGCCGAGCGAACGGCCAAAACCGGGACGAACCACGCACCCGTCATTCGAAGCGTACGCCTGGAACCCGCCGAGCCCATCGACGGCGATCGCGTCCACGCGATCGTGGCGGTCGTAGATCAAGATGGGGATCCGATCGAGATCGGATTCGAGTGGAATATTTCGGGCCGCCCGATCCCGAGCGGAGAAGCCTCGATCGTATTGAAGGGTGTCACGAAGCGCGACCGGATCGAGGTCGCGGTAAAAGCCAGCGACGGCAAGCGGCAGAGCGCCACGGCGCGGGCCGAAGCGAGGGTTCAAAACCGAAGGCCGACGGTGATCGGGATCGCGATTCGCCCTCAACCGGAAGTGGAGCCCGGCGAGACGTTGGTGGTGACCGCGCAGGCCAACGACCCCGATGGAGATTCGATCGCATACAGCTACCGCTGGCGGCTCAATGGACAGCTGCAGATGGATACGGAAGATCGCTTCGAGACGGACTCGCTCACGAAGGGCGACGAAATCCAGGCGATCGTCGTCGCGAGCGATGGCAGCGAGGACAGCGACGAACTAGAGAGCGTCGTCGTGCGCGTCGGCAATGCCTATCCCGAGATCACTTCGGTTCCCGAAGGCACCTGGACGGATGAGGGATTCAGTTACCAAGTTCGGGCACGCGATCCCGACAGCGGCGGACCACTGCGTTACGCGATCAAGACGGGGCCGAAGGGAATGCGGGTCGATTCCGTGCTCGGCAAGGTCGCCTGGCAGCCGACGTTCGAGCAGGCGGGCGTACACCCGATCGAAATCGCGGTTACGGACACCGCGGGCGCGACATCGGTCCAGATCTTCGAGATCACCGTGAAGGCCGAAGAATCCGTAGCGCCTCCGCCAGCCTCTCGGCGCTGATTCAGCCCGGAGCGCCCATCCTTTTCGACGTCGATATCGACGTCGATTCGGGCATCGGGGAGATCGAGCTTCCAGCTCGATCCCTGACCGCAGCGAGCCCCGATCAGCCGCTGCCCTTGACCTCCGCGTACGCCCAATCGAGCCACGGGAGCAGTGCTTCCAGATCGCTCCTCTCGACGGTGGCTCCAGCCCAGATTCGCAGCCCGGGAGGCGCGTCCCGATAAGAGCCTATGTCGAACGCGATTCCCTCGTCATCCAATTTGCGCGCGACGTTCTTGGCGGTCGCGGCCTGCTCGTCTGGTTCGAGTGTTTGAAACCACGGATCGGCGATCTGTAGGCAGACCGACGTGCAAGAGCGGGTTTCAGGCTGGCTCGCGAGAAAGCCCGCCCACGAACTCCGATCGACCCACTCGGAGATCACAGCGAGATTCGCCTCCGAGCGCTTGCGAACCTCGTCGCGCCCACCGATCGATTCCACCCAGCGCAGTGCGTCGATCGCGTCCTCGACGCATAGCATCGAGGGCGTGTTGATGGTGTCGCCGCGGAAGATGCCCTCGATGAGCTTGCCGCCCTTGGTCAGGCGAAAGATCTTGGGCAACGGGCGCGGCGGTTTGAAGTTTTCGAGTCGCTCGACAGCTCGAGGCGAAAGGGACAGCATCCCGTGCCCGGCTTCGCCCCCCAGGACCTTCTGCCACGACCAGGTCACGACGTCGAGTTTCTCCCAAGGAAGTTCCATCGCAAATACCGCCGATGTCGCGTCGCAGATCGTCAATCCCGCGCGGTTATCGGGGATCCAATCTCCGTCGGGAACCCGCACTCCCGAAGTGGTTCCGTTCCAGGGGAACACGACGTCGTTTTGAAAGCCGATCTCGTGCAGATCCGGGAGTTCACCGTAATCCGCAACCCACGCCTCCGCGTTGTGAAGTTCGAGCTGGGCGATGACGTCGTTGACCCATTGCGATCCGAAACTCTCCCAGGCGAGGATGTCCACGCCCCGGGCGCCGAGCATCGACCAGAGCACCATTTCCATCGCGCCGGTATCCGACGCGGGAACGATCCCGACGCGGTAGTCGTCGGGGATTTCGAGTACGCGACGTGAGCGTTCGATGACTTCCTGGAGTTTCGCCCGCCCGGGCTTCGATCGGTGAGATCGCCCCACTTCGGCGCCCGCCAGGAGGTCTAGCTTCCAACCCGGGTGTTTCGCGCAAGGCCCTGAAGAAAAATGGGGTCGCTTCGGGCGCTGGTTCGGCTTCATCGTCAATCCCCTGTCTGCGTGCTCATTCGAAGAGTGTCCGTCGGACCCTGTAGTCTAGGCAAAATCGGGTGAGTCCCCGAGCTTTGCCGGCTTTCGGATGGCTGGGCGACGGTGTCGAGCTGGGGATGGGGAGTTCTCTTTACAGGCAGCGCGCTTCCAGCGATTGGCGTGGTTGCGACGGTTTGTTGGCGATGAAGTCGGTGCGGCTCGGGACTTGCGCGGCAGCGCGAATCCGCCTGCCACGTGAGCGATTGCGAGGCCGACGCCTTCGCCCGCTCGAGGCGGCTTCGGCGAGTACAGCGGCACGTCCATCTGTAATCGGCGCGCCTCGAGGGGGTGAGTCTTGCCAACCTCACGCGCTCAGCTGCGGTTGAAGTTCCCGCCTGGCCCCAGCTTTCTGGGAATCATAAACATAAACAGCATGTTCAGTTGCTGAGTTGCGGCTCATCTGCACACTCCACACTGAGCAGCTCTCTCATATTTGTGGGTGATTTTACCGACACGTAGAAGATGGAATGCCGGATCTACCACCTCGGGGTGCTGTCGATTGCAATCGCATCGCTGGTCTTTTTTGCCTCGAACGGAGTGGCCGAACCGAGCGATCTGGAATCGTCGCGAGCGGATCGACTCGCAGCTGCGATCTATTTCGAGGGCGTTGCCTTCGAAGAGGTCGGCGATCTTTCGGATGCCGATGTCGCGCGCCTGATCGAGCTGTTGGACGACCCGGCCGAGATTCGCCAGCACCCCAACATCCTCGTGGTGCTCGGCATGAGTGGTTCGCCAGCGGCGTTCGATGCGATCGCCGATTACGCGCTGCGCGGCTCGAGTGGAGAACTCGATCGCCTCGAGTTTCGCGCCCAGCGTTCGATCGCTTCCGGGATGGGTCACCTCGCGCGCGTCGACGGCCGCGCACTCACCTGGCTGATCCGGGCCGCAACGGACGCGAACGCTGCACCGCAGCGATCTTTTCGACAGATGGATCCCGAGCGCGTCGCGCGATTGATGCGCAAGGGAGCGATCACCGGGCTTGCGCTTTCGGGGCAGCCCAGTGCCGCTCGTGTCATCGCCGGGATCATCGCGGTTCCGAGTGCGCCTCGGGGAATCGTCGAGCACGCGAGTGAGGCCCTGCTTCTACACGAAAGGATGTCTCGCAAGGGTCCCGCAGCGGTGCTTCAAGATCAATTCGGGTCCGACCGATGAGGGCGCTCATTGCGTGGCTGGCGGTGTGTTTGTTCTGGGCTCCGTTCGAGGCGCTCGCGGTGGCACCCACGACGAACCTGCACGAATTGAAGTGGCTCGTTCACGTCGACATGATCGACGCCGGAGCGGGTCGAGATCTCGCCTTCTACGAGGCGCTCATCGATCAGGCGATGGCCGATGCAACGATTCTGATTGAAGGAGACCAGGGGCCCGCTGACTCCCCTTGTTGTGACGTGATCGAGGCGCTCTCCGTCGACACTTTCGGAATGACCGGCGATGGCCTGGACGTGCCTAACAGCGCCGCCGATCAGGCGGCACTCGATGCGATCGTCGGCTCGAGCGGCTCCACCGCTTTTCTCGTCGACAGTCTCGGTTATTGCGGAGCGCCGACCTCGACCGCGATCGGCTGTGCGGCCAGACCATCGTGCAGCGGCAATCCAAACGATGATCCGGGGCTGAAGCTGATCGTGACGATGGAAGCCCACGAGGTCTATGGCGTGCTCGGCGAAGTCCTGGCCCACGAGCGCGGCCACAACAGCTGTCTCAGCCACGTGACACCTGGCGAGCAATGCCTCCTCATGACCTCATCTGCGGGTGGTGGCTGTCTCACCGCGAGTGACTGCACGGCCTTCGACAACGGACGCAGCAACAGCGGCGGCACGTGTGCGTGTCACGACGGCAGCGGAGGTACCGAGGACGACGGGCTCGCGTGTACGGAACGCTCCGTGACGGGCCTCTGCTCGAGCGGATTGTGCGGCTCGGTGGGCTCCGACGCGTCCGTTCAATTGATGGCGGCGGGTGGACCCGAGGCTGCCGAGGGCGCTGCTACCGACGACTCGCTGCTCCTCAGCGGGCTCCCCGGCGGCTGGGTGAATCTCGGCCCGGTCGGCAGCGGGGCAGCTCCGACGGGGTTGGCCTACGCGCCGCTTCGAGGCGTGCTCTACGCCGTCAATCCCCTCGCCGGCGACGACGAACTGATTGCGATCGACCCCGCGACTGGCGCTCGGACGGGCAGCATCGGGACCTTGACGGGCAAGGAGAACGTCACCGCACTGGCATTCGATCCGGGTGAGACCGACGCGGAGAGTGACGATCGACTGCTCGCTCTGGTTCGGGTGGGCAATTTCGAAGACCTCTTCGAGATCGATCCCGACGATGCATCGGTCAACGATCTCGGTGGACTCAGCGTCGGAGTCACAGATGGTTTTCAGGGGCTCGCCTACGACAGCATCAACGACAAGCTCTACACCTCGGGATTCGTGACCGACGGGATCTACGAGATCGATCTCGCCTGCCCGTCGTTGTGTTCTGCGACGAGGGTCGTGGGCGCCGGCGTTCCGCGCCGCACGTCGAGTCTCGCGTACTCCGAAGAGACCGGGCGCCTCTATCTCTCCGGAAGCCAGACGGGTCCGCGTACCCTGTTCGACTCCATCGACGCGACGACCTTCGAGTCGTTCCCGACGATCGGGATCGACGATTACACGCCCGGCGGTCTCGCTGCGATTCCCCTGCCCGAGCCCCATCCATGGACTCTTCAGATGGCGGGCGGCCTGGCCGTTGCCGGTCTCGCGCGTCTTCGCCGCCTCAGGAGAAGGCGGGAGTAGACGGGGCCAGGAAGTCCTCATCGAGGATCTGTACCGTCGCGGTGTCGCCTTCGCGAAGCTCGCTGGTTTCGGCGGGGAAGATCAACAACCCGCGCGCGAGCAGCATCGAGCGAGACACTCCCGAACTCTGGTTGCCCGTGCTTCGCGCGATGATCTCATCTCCATCTCGCTCGAGATCCACGCGCACGAAGTGGAGCCGGCCGCTTTGTTTGTGGAGACGATCCACCAGTCGGGCGTGGACCGTCGGCCGGAAGAGCGACCGGCGTCCGGCCATCTTGCGCAGCGCGGGTCGGACGAATTGTTCGAAGGTCACCATTGCGGATACCGGGTTGCCGGGAAGACCGAATACGATCGGGCCGTCGCTGGCCTCGAAGCGGCCAAAGGTCAGGGGGTAACCGGGCTTCATCTTCACGCCCCAGAAGAGCAGCGAGCATCCGAGTTTTTCGAGGACACCGCGCACGTAATCCCGGTCTCCGACCGAAACACCCGCAGAGCTGACGATCACATCTGCGCGTAGCCCCGCCCTCAAGTGCCGCTCGATGTCGTCCGGCGTGTCTCGCGCGATGCCGAGATATACGGGTTCCGCGCCAACATCCAGGCATTGTGCGGCGATCGAATATGAATTCGACGCTACGATGCGACCGCCGCTGGTGTCTCCGTCGGGTTCGACCAGCTCGTCACCGCCCGAGAGGATGGCGACACGCGGACGCCGGTGGACCGAGGCGACGCTGCGTCCGAGCGACGCGAGCATCCCGATTTCTGCGGGTCCGACCAGTGCACCCGGATTCAGCACCTGGTCTCCGATCTCGACGTCTTCCCCCGCATTGCGGATGTGCGCGTGCGGCCGGGGAGAGACGCTGATCTTCACCCGGTCGCCGTCGCGGGTGGTGTCCTCTTGCATGACGACGGCGTCGCTGCCCGGCGGGATGGGAGCGCCAGTCAAGACGCGCGCGGCTTCCCCCGCATGCAGGGCCCGTTCGGCCGATCCGCCGGCGGGAATTTCGCAGATCACTTCGAGCGAGACGGGGTTCTCGGCGGACGCCGAGGCCAGGTCTGCACTGCGGACCGCGAAGCCGTCCATCGCAGAATTGTCGGAAGGCGGGAGTCGGCGGGTAGAGTGGACGCCCTCGGCGAGCACCCGGCCGCGGGCATCCGAGACCGAGGCCGTCTCGGCGCCGAGCGGTGGCGCGTTTTCGAGAACGATCTGCAGAGCCTCAGCCGGTGTGATCCCTTGGCGCACGACAGCAACCTTAGCCCGAGCCCAGCCCCGCTCGCGTCTTTTCTGCTTGAAATTCGGGCTTCTTCGCGCTCGACGCACCGGCCCTCGCTCGCTAGGCTGCACATTAATTAGGCACCATTTTGGCGACTCTACGCCGTGACCGATCGCCAAAGGCGATCCCGAGACTTCGCGTGACTCAACCGTCCATCGACCGCAGCGCCATCCGTCCGATCCAGCTCCGCGAGTTGCGGTTGGAGAACAATCTCGTGCTCGCACCGCTGGCGGGCGTGTCGAACTTCCCGTTCCGGCTGATTTCGCGAGAGGCGGGCGCCGCGCTGAGTTTTACCGAGACCGTGAGCGCCAAGGGGCTGGTGATGGGTGGCGCGAAGACCCGCCGGCTGTTGGAGACGAGTCCGCGAGAAGCCCCGGTCGCCTTCCAGCTGTTCGGATCGGAGCCCGAAATTCTCGGCGAGGCCTGCCGCATGCTCGATGCCGATGGCGCGGTCTGGGTGGATCTCAATGTGGGTTGCCCGGTGAAGAAGTTCATCAAGAACCGGGCGGGTTCGTCGCTGTTGCGCGATCTGCCACACGCCGGCCGGATCGTCCGCGCCATGCGGAAGAACTTCTCCGGAACCCTCTCCGTCAAGATGCGCACCGGCTGGGACTCGGAGTCCATCGTCGCGCCAGAATTCGCGCGCATCGCGGCCGACGAGGGCGCCGAGCTGATCTCGGTTCACGGTCGCACCCGCGCCCAGCAGTACACCGGGCGTGCGGATCGGTCCATCATCCGCCGCGTCGTCGAGGCAGTGCCCGAGGTACCGGTTCTCGCCAACGGAGACATCGTTACACCCACCGATGTCTTCGAGATGCTCGCAGAGACCGGGGCCGCGGGGGTGATGATCGGTCGGGGGGCGATGGGAAATCCGTGGATCTTCGAGCAGGCGCTGTCGCTCGCGAGAGGCGCGCCCGCACGCAGGCCCACCCGCGCGGAGAGGCTCGCGACGATCGAGAAGCACATCGCTTGGATCCAACGCGCTTTCACGGATTCTCGGGCGCTGTCCGCGAACTTGAAGAAATACGTTTCCGCGTACTCACGCGGTTTGAGTGGAAGTGTGAAATTTCGTCAGCGGGTGCTGGAATCGCACGACGTCGACGAAATTCTCGAGTTGACAAGAAGCTACTTCGCCGTGGTGAAGCGCACGCCTGCGCTGCGCGACGAGGAGCGGGCGGCCTGACGTGGCTCGCGATTTGGAGAGTTTGCTCGACGCTGTGCTCGACGGCGTCGTTCTGCTCGATGCCGACGGCGTGGTGGAATCACTGAACTCCGAAGCTTGTCGCATCCTCGACGTTTCTACCGATACGGCAGTCGGACGACCGGTCGAAGAATTGTTCGGAGAGGATCAATCGATTGCGAAGCTTTCGCGGTCCGTACTTGCGAACGGGCGCGCGATCATCGAGCGGGAACATCCCGTAGCCGGGCATCAGGGCAACGACCTCATCCTGGATGTCTCCGCGTCGCCGTTGTTCGAGGGGACCGATCTCGACGGCGCCACCCTATTGCTCCGAGATTGCACGATTCAAAAAAGTCTGCGGGATATCGTGAATCAACGCGAGGCGCTCGCCTCTTTTGGTCACATCGCAGCGGGGATTGCCCACGAAATCAAGAACCCGCTGGGTGGAATCCGCGGCGCTGCAGAAATTCTTGGCGCACGCGCGAGCGACGACAAATCTCGCAGTGCCGCCGAGTTGATCGTTCGCGAGGTCGATCGCATTGCGTTACTCGTCGACGATTTCATGGTCTTTACACCCGGAGAGGATTTGCGCGTTGCTCCGGTCAACATCCACCGCGTGCTCGACGGGGTTCTTGCTCTCACGGCTCACGACAAGATCGGCGCCGGCATTGAGGTGGAAAGGGTGTTCGACCCATCGATCCCCGACCTGCTCGCCGACGCGGATCGGCTCTCGCAGGTTTTTCTCAATCTGATCCGGAACGCACTGCAGGCGATGGAGGGCGTGAGCGGGAAGCTCGCAATCACCACGCGGATGGTTTTCGATCACCATCTTCTGCCGCCAAATGGCCAGCCCGGCCCTTCGCTGATCGTCGAATTGGCGGACACCGGGCCCGGCATCGAGGCGGCGGTTCTAGATGAGGTTTCCACGCCGTTTTTTACGACCCGCGCAGAGGGAACGGGGTTGGGCCTTGCGGTTGCGCGCCATTGGATTGCGCGCCACGAGGGAACGCTGCAGCTGGAGAGTACGCCCGGTGTCGGGACAACCGTTCGCGTCGCGCTGCCCCTTTCGAGGCCACAATGACTGCCGATTCCCGCGCGCGGGTCCTGATTGCCGACGACGAAGAATCGATTCGGTTCGTGCTGCGCGAAACCCTCGAAGAGGACGGCCGTGAGGTCGTCGAAGTCGACAACGGAGATGCTGCTTTCGAGGCGCTCGCCGCGGGGGAATTCCAGATCGCGTTCGTCGACATTCGCATGCCGGGTTTGACGGGCCTCGAGTTGTTGGATCGCCTGAAGGCGGTGGGATCTCAGACCGCGATCGTGATCATTACGGCGCAGAACACTTTCGAAAACGCCGTGGAGGCGATGCGCCGAGGGGCGTTCGAATATCTCGTCAAGCCCTTCGGGATTGCCGATGTGAAGGCGCTCGCCGACAAGGCGTTGCGCACTCACCAGTTGCGCGATGAAGTGCGGGCATTGCGGCGAGAAGTTTCGGGCCGCCTCGCTTCGGGGGATCGAATCGTCGGCAAGAACGCGGCGATGCTCGAGGTCTTCAAGACCATCGGGCGTGTGGCCGGCCGCGACGTCTCCGTGCTGATTACGGGAGAAAGCGGAACGGGTAAAGAACTCGTCGCCCGGGCGATTCACGCGGCGAGCCCTCGAAGCTCCGGAGCTTTCGTGCCGGTGAACACAGCCGCAATACCGCGAGATCTCCTCGAGAGCGAACTCTTTGGCCACGAACGCGGGGCCTTTACGGGAGCGATGGCGTCGCGAATCGGCCGCTTCAGCGAAGCTTCGGGCGGCACCCTCTTTCTCGACGAGATCGGTGACATGCCCGCCGATCTGCAGGCCAAATTGCTGCGGGTGTTGCAGGACCAGGTCGTGACTCCAGTGGGTGCCACGCGCGCGGAACAGGTCGATGTGCGAATCATCGCCGCGACCCATCGCGATCTCGACGCCCTCGTCTCGAGTGGTTCGTTTCGCGAGGATCTGCTCTATCGGTTGCGGGTGATGCCGATCCAGCTGCCTGCACTGCGCGAGCGCAGCGAAGATGTCGCCGTGCTCGCCGAGCACTTCATCGCGCGTTACGCCGGCGAACTCGCTGGTGGTGCGCGATTTCTGACTGATTCGACCGTTGCGTTCCTGAGCCGGCATCCCTGGCCGGGCAATGTTCGAGAACTCGAAAACGCAATCAAGCGCGCACTCGTGCTCTCGACGGGAGAAGTTCTCACACGAGACGACTTCGCGTTTCTCGAAAGCGATCCTTCCGAACCTGGCGCCGCCCGCTCACTCCGGCGACTCGTCGAGCGGGACGTGCAGAACGCAATCGAAAATCGCGAGACCGGAGAGATTTATCGGGCGTGGCTCGAGCGTGTCGAGCGCCCCTTGCTGGAGACCGTGCTTTCCCATACCGATGGTAACCAGATTCGCGCGGCAGCCCTGCTCGGCATCAATCGCAATACGTTGCGCAAGAAGATCGCGGAACTTGGCCTCGTGTTACCGGGTCGAAAATGATCGCCTCACTCTGCGGGTTGATGGTCCTCGCTGATGACGCATCGCACTGGAAGATCGACCCGGTCGAGCAGGCGCGGGCCGCCTGCGAGGGTGGGGCTGGCGTTGTGCAGCTTCGTGCCAAGCGCGCTCCGGATTCGCTGGCGCTCGAATGGGCCGAGGCCATTCGAGCGATCACGCGCAAGTTCGACGTCGCATTCTTCGTGAACGATCGTTTCGATCTGGCGCTCGCCGCGGACGCAGATGGCGTTCATCTCGGCCAGGGCGATATTCCCCCATCGAGAATCCCGGTGTCCGCGCGATCGCGATTGCGGATCGGGCGATCCACTCACTCTCTCGAGCAGGCCCGAGAGGCCTGTGAGGATTTGGTCGACTACATTGCTTTCGGTCCGATCTTCGCGACGGGATCGAAAGACTCTCCTTATGATCCTCGGGGAATCGAACAGCTCGCGGAGGTGGTGTGCGCCGTGCAGCCGAAGCCAGTCATCGCGATTGGTGGAATCGACCTCGGAAACGTCGCGCGGGTGACCGAAGCAGGCGCCGCGGGCGTCGCGGTGATCTCTGCGATTGCCGAGGCCGCCGATCCCTACGGCGCCGCTCGCGCGCTCGCCGAGACCCTGCGCGAACACGGAGGCGCGTAGGTGATCGCTGAACGAGCTGTCTCCGCGCTCGGGCTGGTCGTCTTGATCGCGATCGCCTGGGCGCTGTCGAGCGACCGCCGCAAGGTCTCTTGGCGCATCGTCTTCTGGGGACTGGGTATCCAGTTCGGACTCGCCGTCTTGTTGTTGAAGACGCCCGTGGGCCGCCCGTTTTTCGACGGCATGAATGCACTGGCGAGAGCGCTGATGGGCTTTACTGATGTCGGTGCGCGTTTCGTCTTCGGCTCTCTCGCCGACACGGGCTTTTCGTTCGTCGTCAATGTCCTGCCCATCATCATCGTCATGGGAAGCGTGTTCGCCGTCCTCTATCACGTCGGAATCATGCAGCGGGTGGTCGATGGATTGTCGGCGTTGCTTTCGCGGACGATGCGCACGTCCGGGGCCGAGAGCCTCGCGGCCGTTGCAAATCTATTTCTGGGCATGACCGAGTCCGCTCTGATCGTAAAGCCCTACCTCGAGCGCATGACGCGATCCGAACTCTTCTTGTTGATGACGGTGGGAATGGCGACGGTCGCGGGCTCGGTGATGCTCAGCTACGTCGGAATGCTCGGGGGTGGCGATTATGCGGGGCATCTTGCTACCGCGAGCCTGCTTTCTGCCCCGGCCGGCATCTTGATTGCCAAGGTGATGATCCCCGAAACCGGTCGGCCGGAAACGCTCACGGAGAGTCGATCCACACACGAGAAGACGGCTGTCAACATCATCGATGCGGCCGCCCAGGGTGCGCTGGCTGGATTGCGATTGGCCGCCTACATCGGCGCGTTGCTGATCGCATTCGTCGCGCTGATCGCGCTGGTGAATGCTTTGATCGCGTCCGTTGGGGGATGGTTCGGCGCCGACGATCTTAGCCTGCAAAAAATACTCGGCGTTGCGCTCGCGCCGCTGGCCTGGCTGCTGGGCGTTCCGTGGCAGGATGCGAGCCAGGTTGGGGCGCTGCTCGGCATCAAGACGGTGCTCAACGAGTTCATCGCCTACGCGGATCTGGCCGACCTCGTCGCCGCCGGAGCGATCGCGCCACGGTCTGCGGTGATCGCCTCCTACGCGCTCTGCGGTTTTGCAAATTTCGGTTCGTTGGCCATCTTGCTCGGGGGGATCGGCGGCCTCGCGCCGAGTCGCAGGCCCGAAGTGGCATTGCTCGGTGTCCGCTCCATCGTGTCCGGCTCCCTGGCAACTTTCATGACCGGCTGCATGGCCGGCCTCCTGCTCTGACATCTTCGCCGCGAATCGCCTACGCGGGTGGGACTCTGGGCGCGGGGCGCGCAAGGCCTGGAATCTTCAGCTCGATATTGATAAAGACTGGATGATCGGAGTGGTCGAGTGCATCGGGTTTCTGGGCCTGACCGGTCGAACGGAAAGGGGAGTGCGATGCTTCACAGGTCATCGATTTTGCATTGGGTGCTCGTCGCGCTGGCCGTGACGGGATTCGCGGGCGTGCTGCTGACCGGTTGCGATCGTACGATCAGCGACGATACGAGTCAGCTCCCCGAATGGGTTCGGTAAACGGACTTCCGGTATCTGGCGAATCCTGCGGATTCGCTTGCGGCGGCGCGCGATCCCTAATGGGATCCCGCTCCTGGCTACGCGATTCGAAGATTTGAATTGCGGTTGAAGTCAGTGCCTTTCTGAAGCATTCGGACCTTGTTCGCTTTGGCCCTTCAGTTTGCGGCGCTGGCCGTGCACCCGGAGCGCGTAAACGACGAGCGATCCGATGACAATTCCGTAGGCGGCGATCACGTAGTTCAATCCAATCTCCCGGTCTGCGCAAATTCATCGGGATTGTGGATAGGCGGCGCCGGTCGCGCAACCTCGCGCTGCGGGCTCGCCTCTCGAGCCTCCGAGACCTACATTCGTCGCCCGCTGCGAGACCTCTCGCCCGCGATCCCGCAGGAGAATCCGCCATGAGGCCGATCTGGCAGCCCAGTCGGCAGCGGATCGAAACCGCCAACCTGACCGGGTTCATTCGGGCGGTAGAAGACGAATGGCGGATTCCAGTCGGCGACTATCCGACCCTCTATCGATGGTCGATCGAAGAGCCCGAGCAATTCTGGACATCGCTGTGGTCGTTCGTCGGAGTTTCCTGCCAGGAGAGAGGCGATTGCGTGCTGCGGGACGGCGATCGGATGCCCAGCGCGCGCTGGTTTCCCGACGCGCGCCTCAACTTTGCCGAAAATCTGCTGCGCCGACGCGATGACACTCCGGCACTGATCTTTCGCGGCGAGGACCGCGTTGCCCGATCGCTCTCCTTCGCGGAACTCTACGACGCCGTCTCGCGGCTGCGGCGGCAGCTGCAGGAGTGGGGGGTGCGGGCCGGAGATCGGATCGCCGGGTATCTGCCCAACATGCCCGAAGCCATCGTCGCCATGTTGTCGACGACCAGTCTCGGGGCGATCTGGTCGTCGTGCTCGCCGGACTTTGGCGTCCAGGGCGCGGTCGATCGCTTCGGTCAAATCGAGCCCGTGGTTCTGTTCGCCGCCGATGGCTATCGCTACGGCGGGAAGTGGTGGGATTTGACGGAGCGCGTCGAGGGGATTCGCGAGCGGATTCCCTCGCTGCAGAAAGTCGTGATCGCATCCTACGCGGGCTCGGAAGCGCCGGCCCCAGGCGTGTCGAACGCCGTCCGCTATTTCGATGCGCTCGATGCGTTCGACTCCGAGCCGATCGTATTCGAAGCCTTTCCGTTCGATCATCCCCTCTACATCCTCTATTCCTCCGGAACGACCGGGGCTCCGAAGTGCATCGTTCACCGCGCTGGAGGAATCCTGCTCCAGCATTTGAAGGAG
>JAFDAW010000403.1 GCA_019313605.1 Deltaproteobacteria bacterium | reverse complement strand
CTGCGTGCAGACGCGCGAGGTCGTGGTCGAGGCGTGGCAATTCGAGGTGGCTGTCGCAGGCGGTGTCACCGTGGCCGGGGAAGTGCTTCGCGCAAGCGGCGACACCGGCGTCCTGCATGGCGCGAATGAAAGGAGCCGCATGGGCGGCCACGCGCGTCGGCTCGCAGCCAAAGCTGCGATCTCCGATGATTGGATTCGCGGGATTGGTGTCGACATCGACGCACGGCGCAAAATCGAGACCGATCCCGAGATTCGACAACTCGACCGCGAGCGCCCGCGCGACCGCGGCCGTCATCTCCAGATCGTCAGCCTCGCCGAGCCTTTGCATTGGCGGCCACTGTGTCCAGGGATCGCGCAGTCGCTGAATCCGCCCGCCCTCTTGATCGATTGCGATCAGCAGCGGCGCACCCTCGGGCGCGCAGGCGTGAAGTGCCGCGTTCAGGCTTTGGACCTGATCGGGATCGCCGACGTTGCGCGCGAACAGGACCACCCCACCGACGCGCCCTGCAGCGATCAGGCGCGCGAGGTCCTCGGGCAGTTCGAGCCCCTCGAAGCCCGCAAACAGCAGTTGTCCGGGTTGCCATTTAGACGACATGCTGACCCGATTTGCGATACCCGCGCGGGCTCAAGAGCCGGCTCACTCCGACGCGGCCGCGACCATTCCGAGCCGCTCGAGTTCTGCGAAATAATCCGGAAAGGTCTTCGCCACACAGCCCGGATTGCGAATTGCGACGTCGCCGATCGTCGAAAAAGCCATCGCCATGCGGTGGTCGTCATAGGTGTCGATCGAAACGCCAGCTTTCAACCCCGCGCTCGGGGGATCGATCAGGAGCCCGTCGGCGCGCTCTTCGACCGTCGCGCCGAGCTTGCGGAGTTCGCATGTCGCCGCCGCCAGCCGATCCGTTTCGTGGTGCCTCAGCACCTCGACTCCGCGGATCGCCGTACTCCCCTCGGCGAAAAGCGCCGTCACGGCCAACGTGAGCGTCATGTCCGGCATCTCTCCCATGTCGATCTCGATACCGCGCAGTCGGCCACGGCTGCGAACGCGTGTGATCGTCTCGGTCTGCTCGACCTCCGCACCCATTTTTTCGAGTACACGGTAGAAGCCGGCATCTCCCTGGAGGCTCTGGGATCCGAGGTCTCGGATCGTCACTTCCCCACCGTGAATCGCGGCCAACGCGAGGAAGTAGCTCGCAGACGAGGCGTCCGGCTCGACCACGTAATCCCGTGCCATCAGCGTGCGCGGCTCGATGGAGATCACTTCACCGCCCTCCCAGCGCACACGGCCGCCAAAGTGCTCCAGCACGCGAATCGTCATGTCTACATAGGGTTGCGCGGGAGTCCCCTCGCGAAGGATCACGCGCGTCGGTTTTTCGGAAAGGCTCGCGGCCAGGAGCATCGCGGAGACGATCTGTGAAGAAGCGGGGCGCGAAAACGCCACTTCGCCACCGCGAAGCGACGAGTGGGGACCAATCGCGATCGGCAGATACCCCTCGGCCCCGAGGCATTGAATATCCGCACCCTGCTCGCGCAACCCATCGAGCAGTTGGCCCATCGGGCGCGCCCGCATCTGGGGGGAGGCGTCGAGTTCGACGGCTTCGGTCGCCTCGCCCGGCTTCGCGGCGAGTACCGCGGTGAGAAAGCGCGCAACCGTTCCCGCGGATCCCGCAAACAGCGGCCCGTCACCGGTCGGCGGTGAAAACACACCCCCGCAACCGTCGACCTCGAACGTCCGTCTCGTGGATCGAAACTCCGAGGCGTTCCATGCACGTCCGCATGCGTCGCGTATCGTCGGCGATCAACAGGCCCGAAAGCCGCGTCCGACCTCGCGCAAGCGCGGCGAGCAACAAGGCTCGATTCGTGAGGCTTTTGGAACCGGGAGGGCGCACTTCGGCGTCGAGCGCGGGAGGCGCCTTCAACTGCACCGACGAAGCATCGTTCCCGGTCATGCCAATGACCTCGCCGCGCCGTTACGCGGCCACGGGGCGATAGCGCAGCAGCACGCGACGTCCATCTGCGAGGCCCTCTTTGAAAAGTGGGCCATAGGTGCTCCAGCCCTCATCGGCGTATTT
>JAFDAW010000153.1 GCA_019313605.1 Deltaproteobacteria bacterium | reverse complement strand
GAATTGAAGTAGACCTGAATCAAGATCGGGACCGCGATCAGTACGACGTGGAAGAATCGGCTCGTCAGATTTTCCGCCTGGAAGGCGAAGATCAGCACCAGCGTGGCCAGCAGCGCAATCGTGGTGACAGGCTGGAAGGTGGGAAGAAACCGGTTCTCGAACCACTCAGCGCCCTTCTTCCGCAACAGGAAGGTGCGGCTGAGGCAACCCAGAGCCAGAGGAACGACGATGAAGATGACCACCGAATAAAGCAGTACTTCGAAGGGCACCGTGAGATTGCTGGCCCCGGTGATGAGGAACGTGACGATCGGTGCGAAGAGCAGCAGCATGATGAGATCGTTCAGCGAGACCTGAACGAGCGTGTACGCGGGATCGCCGCCGGTCAGGTTCGACCAGACGAAGACCATCGCGGTACACGGAGCGGCGGCGAGAATGATGACGCCCGCGATGTATTGATCTGCGAGCGCATCCCCGATCCAGGGATGGAAGAGGTGCTTGAAGAAGAGCCCGCCCAGCAGGGCCATCGAGAAGGGTTTGACCAACCAGTTCACGAAGAGCGTCACGAGTATCCCGCGCGGGCGGCGGCGCACGCCGAGTACGCTGGCGAGATCGATCCGCAGCATCATCGGGTAGATCATCAGCCAGAGCAGAACTGCAATCGGCACATTGATCTGGCTGTCATCGCCAAATTCGATCCGCCGGAGTTCGTCTGTTAGGCCCGGGAATAGCTTTCCCAGCGCCACACCCACGACCATGCACAGCGCGACCCAGATCGACAGCCATCGCTCGAAGATGTTGAGTCGCTTGGGTGCGTCAGGGGTCGCTTCTACAGCCGTGGTGGTGTCGCTCACGTCGTCTCCTTCGAGCGCGAGCGCCGGATCGGGCTGCTCGGCTTCCCGGTTAATACCGAAATTGGGGCACCCGGATCAAACTACACTGACGATACGAGCGGCGAACGCTTTGGCAATTGCGATAGAATCCGTCACCGAACGACGCGATTCGCGGAGCGTGCGGTGATGCCGCGAGATCGCGTGGTCACGTCAAAATGGAGGCCGTTTCTCCCATGAGCACGCAACCGCAAGATTCGTGGTTACTGGAGGCGCAACCGAAAATCGGGTTGCTGCACGGTTTCGCAAGCGTTTCGATGCGGCTGGTTCTATTGGTCATGCTACCGCTGTCGGTCGTATTCTTGTTCGCCTTCATTCTCGAGTATCGCGCAGAGGTGCGAGCGGAGCGGGCACGGCTTGTCGCCCAGGAGGCTGCCGTCATCCAGCGCGGCGTTCGCTGGGTCG
The DNA here is from genome assembly GCA_019313605.1 of Deltaproteobacteria bacterium. Classification (GTDB taxonomy): domain Bacteria; phylum Myxococcota_A; class UBA9160; order UBA9160; family SMWR01; genus JACZVU01. The sequence goes on along the minus strand of JAFDAW010000153.1, from coordinate 5,496 downwards.
AACGCGAGCTGGAGATCGCGACGAGCGATCTCCAATTCGTCGCCGCTCTCGTCGCGGAGGCTGTTGGCGATGGGTCGGGAGATCGGCTCACCGCGCTCGAGCAGAGCGCGCTCGCATTCGTGCGAAGCCGGCCAGGCTATTTCCAGATTCGGTTCATCGATGCGACGGGGAGAGAGGCCGTTCACGTCGAGAACACGGCTGGTGTACCACGAATTACGCCCAAGACCGAACTCGAAGACAAGAGCACGAGCAGCTACTTCACCGAGGCCATGCGCCTCGAGCCGGGCGAAGTGTTCGTCTCGCGCATGGATCTGAATGTCGAACGCGGCGTGCTCGAGGAACCCTACAAGCCGGTGGTCCGGCTGGCGACACCGATCGACGACCGCGCGGGACAGCGGCGGGGAGTCGTCGTCTTGAATGCACACGGCGGGCACTTCCTGCGCGCATTCGAGCCGAACACGGACGAGGCCGGCATTCAGCGCATGATCGTCGATTCCGAAGGCTACTGGCTTCAGCACCGGCCCGAGGTCGAATGGGGCTTCGTGCTCGAGCACGGAAGGAGCTTCCAGCGCACCTTCCCCGAAGTCTGGGAGCAGTTGCTGAAGCGCCCTCAGGATGGCGTGGAAGCCGGCGAGGGGCTCTTCTATTTCGATGTGGTTTCGTTGCGCCCGGCCGGTTCGAGCGGCACCACGCAAGCTCGCGAGCCACAGGCCTGGATGTTCATCTCGCTGGTTCCGCGCAGGCTCCTCGACGACATCGCCGTGCAGGTCGCAACCCCACTACTCGTGATCGCGATGCCGTTTTACTTTGCGCTGCTGGTGGTCGGATGGGCGCTGGCGGCCGCCATCCAGCGGCGCAGGCTCGTCGACGAAGCCCTGCGAAGCTTCGAAGCCGTTCGGAGCGCCATGATGCGGGCTGCGCTCGAGGGGATCGTCGTGATGGATGAAGCGGGCATCACATTGGAATTCAATCCATCGGCGCGGCGGATCTTCGGTTACACACGCGAGGAAGTGCGCGGCAAGCTGGTCGCAGACCTGATCATCCCGCCGGCCCACCGCGAGACCCATCGAAAGAGTTTGGACCACTACCTGGCAACGGGCGAAGGTCGCATCATCGACAAACACATCGACGAGTTGACGGCGATCCGCAAAGGCGGCGAAGAATTCCCGGTCGAGCTGACCGTGTGCCCCGTCATGGTTGCGGGCAAGCAACTCTTCTGCGGCTTTCTTCGCGATCTCAGCGAAAGGGGTCGAAGTGAGACTGCGGCCGAGCCTCCGGCAGATTCGAGTCAGGCGTGACCTGGCTGCGCTCGATTCTCGATGGACGCCCCATCTGGATCAACGCCCTGATGGTCTTCTGCGGTTACATGACGTTCATCTATCTCCCCTGGGATCTCTTCGTCAAACCGGTAGCGGTCGACCATGAGGTCTGGTTCGGCATTCTCTTCACTGGCTGGGCGGCCAAGGTCGCAGCGCTTCCCCATTGGGCGATCTACGCGGCCGGAACCTTTGGCTTCTACCGGATGCGTTCGTGGATGTGGCCCTGGGCGGCGGTCTACACCGCGCAGATCGCAGTGGGAATGTTGGTCTGGTGCGTGCTCGAAATCGAAGGTGGCCGGGGATGGTTTTCCGGCGCAGCTTCATTCGTACCGTTTGCGGCGTTGACCTACGCGCTCTGGAATGCCAGGCCACTCTTTCAGCGCCGCACCTGATGGCCCGCGTGTTTTCTCACTAACGAGGACATCGCCATGTTGGTTGTCGAGTCGTACCCGCTCGCCGTCGCTCTGTGCGTAATCACCATGTTGTGCTGGGGCTCCTGGGCGAACACCCAGAAGCTGGCCAGCCAGCAGTGGCCGTTCCAGTTGTTCTATTGGGATTATTCGATCGGAGTGTTGTTGCTGACGCTGGTTTTCGCTTTCAGCATCGGCAGCATTGGCGAGGAAGGCCGCAGTTTTCTGCTGGATATTTCACAGGCCAGCGGCGACGCCATCACAAAGGCACTGCTCGGCGGTGTCGTGTTCAACGTGGCCAATATCTTGCTGGTGGTAGCGATCGACATCGCCGGCATGGCGGTGGCCTTTCCGGTTGGGATCGGTCTGGCTCTGGTGATCGGAGTCATCACCAACTACCTCGCGACTCCCGTTGGTGATGCGGTCTTCCTGTTCGTCGGTGTCGCCCTGATCGCCGTGGCGATTCTGATCGATGCCGTCATCTACCGGCGCCTACCCGGGGATGCCGCGCAATCGGTCGGCAAGGGCCTGGGCATCTCGATTGTCGCAGGTATCGCGATGGGCTTCTTCTATCGCTTCGTGGCCGCATCCATGTCGACGGATTTCGCCAATCCAGAGGCGGGTCTGATGACGCCCTATAGCGCCAGCGTGGTATTCGCGATCGGTCTATTGCTCTCGAACGCGGTCTTCCTGGTACCCCTGATGTACAAGCCCATCAGCGGCGAGCGCGCTCCGATGGGTGACTACTTCAGCAAGGGCAACACCCGCTTGCATCTGGTGGGCATTCTGGGCGGCAGCATCTGGAGTGTCGGGTTCTGCTTGAGCTTCATCGCTGCCGGTGTCGCCGGCTATGCGATTTCCTACGGCCTAGGGCAGGGTGCGACCATGGTCGCCGCCTTCTGGGGCGTATTCATCTGGAAGGAATTCAAGGATTCGCCGGAAGGCACCAACGGTTTGATTGCTGCGATGTTTGCGCTATTCGGCCTCGGGCTCGGTCTGATCATCTACTCGCGCATCGCTTAGAGGTTGTCACGATGTCAAAGCTGTTCGTCATCGGCAGCTCCAACACCGACATGATCCTCCAGGTTCCGCGAATCCCGCTGCCCGGAGAAACCATCCTGGGAGGCCAGTTCCAGACTGCGCCGGGGGGGAAGGGAGCAAACCAGGCAGTCGCTGCCGCTCGCGCGGGTGCGGATGTGTCGCTACTCGCCTGCGTCGGAGACGACGCTTTCGGTCGCGAGGCACTGGCTGGGTTCGCGACCGATGGCATCGATTGTGAGCATGTCATCGTCGACCCCACTGCTCCATCCGGAGTGGCGCAGATCTTTGTTGCCGCCGATGGCGAGAACAGCATTGGTGTCGCCTCCGGTGCGAATGCATGCCTGATGCCCGTACACATCGAACAATCCGCTTCTGCGATCGAAGCTTCCAACACGGTGCTGTTGCAGTTGGAGGTTCCTCTGGAAACCGTCATGCGGGCTGCCGAGATCGGCGCGGCCGCGGATTGCCGGGTGATCCTCAATCCGGCACCCGCGCAAGAGCTGCCAATGAAACTCTACTCCCTGCTCGACATCATCTCGCCAAACGAGACGGAGGCAGAGCTCCTGACCGGCATTGCGGTAAAGGATGAAAGTTCAGCTGCGATCGCTGCCGCCAAGTTTCACGATCGCGGTGTCGGTACAGTGCTGATTACACTGGGTGTGGTAGGTGTTTTTCTGTCAACGAAAACATCCAGCAAGATCGTACCGGCCCACGTCGTCGATGTCGTCGACACCACTGCGGCCGGTGACGTCTTCAACGGCAATCTCGCCGCTGCCTTGTGTCGCGATCTGCAATTGGAAGACGCGTTGGCCTACGCACAGGCCGCCGCGGCCCTGTCCATCCAATGCCTGGGTGCGCAACCCAGTGCACCCAGGCGAGCCGCCATCGATGCCTTCCTGGCCTCGTGAAGCCTCGCCGCAGCCTGTTTGACGCGGAGCTTCGCCCCTGGCAGGGAACCGATCAGCTGGTTTCCGCGGGGGCAACCTGTTATAAATCGGTGAGTTTGTGGTGCCATCGAGCTCCGCGAGCCGCCCGTAACGTGTGTCTCCTCCTGTCAGTTCGGTAAGAGTCGTAATCTCTGCGCGCGAGAGTACCCGAGTCCTGTGCGAGCAAGGGAGTGCATTCGATGGGGTTACAAATCGTCGGCTGGGGTACGGCCCTACCCGAGAAGACCCTCACCAATCGAGATCTCGAGGCCCAGCTCGATACGAGCGACCAGTGGATCCGCGAGCGCACGGGCATCCGCGAACGCCGTATCGGCGATAGCACCGCCGAGTTGGCGATCGAAGCCGGCCGGGAAGCTCTCGAGCACGCCGAAGTCGATCCCGCTTCGATCGATATGATGATTCTGTGTACGACGACTCCCGATCAAACCGTACCCGCAACCTCGGCAAAAGTTCACGAAGCGCTTGGAATCGGCGGCGGTGCCTTCGACCTGAACGCAGCGTGCGCGGGTTTCGTCTACGGCATCGTTGTGGCCGAGAGTCTGCTCGCGGCGAATCCCGCGAAGCGCGTGTTGCTGATCGGCGCCGATGTTCTGAGCCGCATTACGGACTGGACGGATCGAAATACGGCCGTCTTGTTTGGCGATGGCGCCGGCGCCGTCGTGCTCCAAGGTTGCAGCGACACAGACGGGCAGTTGCTCTCCTCGGACGTTGGCGCCGACGGAAGTTTGAGCGGGATCCTCTACGCCGATCTCGGCGGCAAGATGAAGATGGAAGGAGCGGAGGTCTTCAAGGGCGCCGTGCGCGCGATGATCGGCTCATCGAGGCGTGCACTCGAGAGTGCGGGACACCGCGCTGACGAGATCGCCCTGCTCGTCCCGCATCAGGCCAACCTCCGTATCATCGAAGCCGCATGCCAGCGCCTCGGCATTCCAGCGGATCGTGCGGCAATCGTTCTCGACCGCACGGGCAACACATCCTCAGCTTCGATCCCCCTCGCGCTGATCGACGCCGTGCGCGCGGATCGACTCAGCGACGGAGACCTCGTGCTCTTGACCGGCTTCGGTGCTGGCATGACCTGGGCGAGCGCGGTGGTCCGTTGGAGAGAAAGCGCCCGCTGAAGACCGCGTCCTTTTCGGTCGAACCTTCGCTCACCGTGCGCTACCTCAAAAATTTCCGTCGCAGATCAAGGAAGTCTCGGCCGGCTCGACGACGCCGTTTCCGCAGCAGAATCGGGTGTTGGTTGGTTTCCCCTTCCCTCTTTTCGGCTTTCCCGTCGTCTGGCCCGTGCAGTCAGCACACGTCTCGCAATTCTCTCCGTCGTCGCAGACGCCATTTTCGTTACACCCGGCTACCGTAAATGGAACTCGATCTTCGAGGTTGTACTGATCATCGAAGAACAAACGAGCTTCATATTCGCCAGTCGACCGACCGGAGAAAGTAGCTGACCCCTCTGCGTCCTCGATGTACCTGAAAGACAGATATGCAGTGTGATCATCGGGGTCCGTTCCCGGTCCCGCGTCAAAGAGCCCTATCCAATTTTGCGTACTTCCGGGGTTGTTGGAGTAACGGACGACAATTTCTTCATCCGGTGCATAAACGGACTTGGCCATTTCGATGGAGGCGCTGGGGTCTTGTGTCGTAAAGGTCCAGACATCGCCGGTGGCGGTTCCACCCGAATTGATTTCGTCAATACGCCACGAATAAGCAGTCTCCATTTCGAGTGTTCCCGGGTCGAAAGAAGTGCCGGTTTGATTTCCCTGAAACTCATTGCCCTCGGTA
>JAFDAW010000152.1 GCA_019313605.1 Deltaproteobacteria bacterium | reverse complement strand
GGCGTCCTGGTTGAACACGGGAATCCGCTTGAGAACGCGCATGGACGGAATCCCGAGAATGCGGACTTCTCCCGATTGGCCGCCGGACCAGAGGCCGTAGTAATCGTCGAGTTCACCGGGCGGGACGTGCGTGGTCTTGTGCTCGACGTCGGCCGCTGGGGTCTTGTGCTCTACGTCGCTTGCCGGAGTTTTAGGCTCTACCTCGTCCGCGTTCGAACAGCCTATCTGGGTGATACCCGCAACGGCCGAAGCCGCTCCGACACCCGTGGCGAGCGTCAACTTCAGAAAATCGCGCCGGTCTTCGTCACTGGCCTTGGTGTGCGGTCTGGTGTCTTCCGAATCGCGATCGTCTGCACTCATGTCGTCCTCCGTCAGTGGTTGGTCTGGCGGTTCCCCTCAGGGCATTGCCAGGTTCGCGCGGATTCTAACCACAGACTCGAGACATGTCGCGCGGCCTGGAATCGCCCGTTGTAGGCGATGACCAAAGATGACAATTCAGTCCGCCAATGGGGCATTTGGCGACGCCTGCCGCCAGAGAAGTCCGGATCAGCCAAAACGCGCTTGCACCGCGCTCTCCATCAGCGCAAGCTGGGTGCGCGGGCCAACTTCACGGAGCTGCCTGATCGCAACCAGAGCGATATGGGAGTAGGTCGATGGAAACAGCGCCCCCCGAGCACACCGACGCTTCCGCGACCCCTGCGAGGTCGGGCTTCCGCGTGGTCTCGGAAGACGGCATCCTCACCGGGATCGTGGGCGCCGTCGTGGTCAGCCTGGTCTTTCTACTACTCGATTTCGCGAACGGGCGGCCCTTCCATACGCCCTCCCTGTTGGGAAGCGTGATCTTCCGCGGCCAGCACGTTTCCGATTTGAGCGGCCCCGATCCAGTCATGATCTTTGCGTATACGGGACTGCACGGAGCGGCGTTTCTTGTGGTGGGGTTCCTGCTGGCAGTGCTGTTTCGCGAGTTCGAGAAACACCCGAAGCTTGGCCTCGAACTACTCGTCGTTCTTCTGGTATTCGAAGGTCTATTGATGGGAGTCGAGGTGACGGTCTTCCCTGCGCTGGTCGGAGAACTCGGAGCCTGGGCGGTCGCTACAGCGAACATTGCATCCCTGATCGCGATGTTCGCATTTCTCGCCTACCGGCAGCCCCAGGCGATCCAAGCGCTTCGAGAGAGCGAATGAGTCTCGAACACACTCATTGATTCTCCTCCTCGCGCCTCGTTGCCCGTGTTAGGATCGCTCCGGCTGCAAACCCTAGATCGACCGGATTCATTCCCTGGTTCACCAGAGGCCCCCATGCATTCCACCCGTCGCCCGTACACCGCCGCCAGGCTGACCCTACTCAGCCTCCTCCTACTCACTCCCAGCTTGTTCCTCCAAAAGGACGGTGCGGCGGCCGAACGGGCGAAGGAGCCCGTCGAAATCCACGTCGACATGCGCCACGCGCCCCAGCGAATCCTCCACGCACAACTCGAGATGCCGGTCGAGCCGGGACCGCTGACGCTCCTCTATCCCAAATACATGCCCGGCGAACACGGGCCAACCGGCCCGATCTCCGAACTCGTCGCCCTGGTCATCAAGGCAAATGGCGAGCCGATCGCCTGGAATCGAGACTCGCACGACGTCTTCACCTTTTACGTCGACGTGCCGGCCGGAGTGAGCGAGCTCGAGATCGAACTCGATTACCTGCCGCCGCGCACGGGCGGAATGTTCGGTAACGGGCCCTCGACGTCGGACCAGGTGGCTGTGATGAGCTGGAACACGATGCTCCTCTACCCCGCCGGCGTCTCGATCCACGAGCTGATCTACCGAGCCTCGTTGACGCTGCCGGACGGATGGGAGTACGGCACCGCGCTCCGCGCGAAGAAGAGTCGCCGCAATCGGACTCAGTTCGAGGATGTCTCGCTCGCCGAACTCATCGACTCACCCGTCACCACAGGCGCCCACCATCGAAAGATCGATCTGACCGGAAGCGCCGCCGCCACGCATCGCCTCAATCTCTCCGCCGACAGCGAAGCCGCGCTGGAGATCCGACCCGAAACCGAAGCCGCCCTGCGCAAACTCGTCGCCGAGGGAATCGCGCTCTTCGATTCCTACCACTACCGGAGCTACGACTTCCTGCTCACCTTAAGCGACCACATCGATTCCTTTGGGCTCGAACACCACGAATCGAGTGACAACCGACTCCCCGAACGCTCGCTGATCGACGATGCCGAGTTGAACTCGAACGCGGGGCTGCTGCCTCACGAATACGTGCACTCCTGGAACGCCAAGACCCGACGGCCCGCCGGCCTGACGCGCGACGACTACCAGAAGCCGTACGAAGCGGATCTGCTCTGGGTCTACGAAGGACTCACCAGCTACCTCGGCAGGGTCCTCACCTCGAGGAGTGGACTGTGGCAGTCCGATTACGCGCGCGACTCGCTCGCACTGATTGCCGCCGGCCTCGCCAACCGCCCCGGCCGCTCGTGGCGCCCGCTCGTGGACACGACCCGAGCGGCCTACACGCTCTACGGTGTTCCGTCAGAATGGAAATCCTGGCGACGAGGCGTCGACTTCTACAACGAAGGCGTGTTGATCTGGCTCGAAGTCGACACTCAGATCCGCAGCATCAGTGGGAACACACGAAGTCTCGACGATTTCTGCGGCTCCTTCTTCGGCGGAGCCAGCGGCCAGCCCGAGCTGAAACCCTTCACGTACGACGAACTCATCCAGGAACTCAACCGAACCGCCGCATACGATTGGAAAAAGTTCTTCGACGACCGGATCTATTCCGTTGCGCCCAATGCCCCGCTCGGCGGCATCGACAACGCGGGCTGGAAACTCGTCTACACCGAAGAACCCAACCTCGTCCAAAAAGATTACGACGAAACCGGCGAGGGACTCGACCTGCGCTTCTCGCTGGGCATTCAGATCTCGACCGAGAATGGCCGGATCGGTGACGTGCTGCCGGGCTCACCCGCCGCAGCTGCCGATATCGCGCCCGGTTCGAAGCTGATCGCCGTCAACGGCCGGCGCTGGTCGAGCGAAATTCTTCAAAGAGCGATCGACGAAGCCGTGACGAACGGCGAACCGATCCGGCTGCTCGTGGAAAATTCGGAATTCTTCCGCGAAGCGGCCCTGGAATACGATGGCGGCGAGCGCTACCCGCACCTGGAGCGCGTCGAAAAGCGCACCGATCTGCTGAGCCAGATTCTCGCGCCCAGAACCCCATAACGGGTGCATACACACCCAAGACCTCACCAACCAGCTCGACACTTAATTCAGGCAGAACGGAAAAAAAGTGCCGGGGTGTGAAGCGCTTCACGGTGATCACCTGGGCGATTGCCGATGCTCCTTTCAATCGGAGAGCGAAATTCTCCGAATTGAGTGAACGACAAAGGAGCGGAATCATGCGTACCACCATCGGTCTGAAAGATGGATTGCGAGACGAAGATCTGGCCTGGTTGTTCCAGGCGGGCGTCAAGCGAGTCGTCAGCCCCGGTACCGCGATCGTCCATGAAGGCGTTCGCCCGAACGCGATCTTCGTGGTGATTCATGGGCAATTCAGCGTGCGCGTCAAGAACGTCACCGATGAACCGTTGGCAAAGCTCAGCGCCGGCGAACTCATCGGCGAGATCTCGTTTCTCGAGGGATCACCGGCCTCCGCGACGATCGTGTCAGAAGAGGAGTCGGCGGTTCTCGTGATCGACAATCAGCTGCTCAACGAGCGGATTCGCGACAACACTTCCTTCGCAGCCCGCATGTATCGATCGTTCGCGCTGACCGCCGAACGGCGACTGCGAAACCGGGTGGATCACCTCGCATCCCTGTTCGCGATCGGTAGCGAACCGCGCTGGCAGGATGAATTCTGCGCCCCCGCTCTCGGCTGAACCTTCCCAATCCGGCTCTGTCGAAATGCTGCACCCCCCACGCCCAATCGAAGTGCCGGCTGGCCGAACGAACGCAACGTGCAGATGCGCGGACTCTCGCTTCGCCTATCCTCCTCCCAAGCACACCTCAAGGGAAACCGTCCGGATGACATCCCAAGCAGATTGGCTGATTGAGCGCTTGAAGGGTCGAGGTGATCCCATCGTCATCGATGGCGGCATGGGTACCCAGCTCGAAAAAGACGGCGTCGCTATGCACGGCAAGGTTTGGAGTGGCGAGGCCGTGTTGTCCAACCCCGACGCCGTGCGGCGGGTGCACGAGGACTTCATCCGCGCGGGAGCCGAGGTCATCATCGCCAACACATTCGCGGCGGGTCGGCACATGCTCGAGCCCGGCGGCCTCGGCGAGCACGTGGAAACCATCAACACGAACGCAGTCCAGCTCGCGCAGGAGGCTTGCAAGAACGCCGCGGAGCGCCCCGTCCCAATCCTCGGGTCGATCTGCGAATGGGCATTCATGGAAGAAAGCCAGTGGAACACGCCGGAGGCTGTCGGCAAATCGGTACGCGAACAGGCGAGCCTCCTACACGCAGCCGGCGTCGATGCGCTTGCACTCGAAATGTGTGAGCGCGTCGAGTTCACGATCGCCAAAGTCGAAGCCGCGCTGGAAACCGGGCTGCCGCTATGGATCGGGATATCCGCCCAGCACCACAAGGACGCCCCCGAGATTGCGACCTTCGACTACGCGGATCGAAACCTGGACGAACTCGTGCGCGCGCTCGCCAAGTATCCCGCCATCGCGATGTGCATCATGCACACGCCCGTTCCCGATGTCGCAGAATCGCTCAACGTGATTCGCCGACACTGGAATGGTCCGGTGGGCGTCTATCCCGAGTCTGGATTCTTCAGCATGCCAAATTGGCAATTCGTGGATGTCATCGCACCCGAGGCGCTGGCCAAAGCCGCGCAAGGTTGGGTGAGCGACGGCGTGCGCATGGTTGGCGGCTGCTGCGGGCTGGGGCCCGAGCACATCGCCGCGCTCTGCCACGCTCTCAGGAGCGGTGGATCGGAATCAGCGCCTCGCGAAGAGTGACGGCCACTTCCACTCCCAGCCCCGCGAAGGACCGCGCAGATTCGCTACTTCCAGGGCCTTGCTGTCGTCGCCGTGATAAGCGCGAATCGCGAGCGACGGGTGCAGGACGTAGAGCGACCGATGGAGCGGGTCGACCACGTGTACCGAGCGCCAGTCCTTGGCCGACAACCGCTCGCTGCTGCGGTTGACGTCGCGATCCGAGTCCTGCGGATAGACGTGGAAGCGCGCTACATCCCGACCGCTTAGGACGTATTTGATCTGGCGCAGCTGCAAACCGCTCGCGATGTGGATCTCGCCGTATGTGTAGCCGGCACCCGAGCGTTGGATCGTACCCGCGTGCATGTGCTCCATCTCTCCAGTCTCTCGAGCCTGTCGGTAGCAGAACGTCAAGGCGTCAACGGCTGCCGCCTCGACGCTGTCGAATACGGCCCCGGGGCCGCGCGCTTCGAGTTCGAGCGGTGGGTTCTTGAGTCCGGCGACGAAATCAGAAGAAAGCTGTGGCATCTGGGCGCAACCGACTGCCAATAGGGCCGTCAGGGCCAGAATCAGAATTGTGGGGGCTCGCATGGGGGGGGCTCCGTTTTTGGCTGCAATTCGGGAGAAATTCCCGTGTCCTTTTCACCCCAATGATCGGAATGAGTTGGAGTGGGCTTGAGGGAGATCTGTGAATTCTGCGCGATCGAGAACACCAGAGCGCAACTCGAGTGCAGCGCGTGCGCAAGAATTGGAATGCGCTGTCGCGCGAACCGCTAGCGGCGGCGGTTGCGGAAGACGCCGACCAGGAGAAAGGGCAGGAAGAGCGCGTAAATCGCCGCGATCGAAAGCGGCATGCCGTCCGCGGGAAGCACCTTCACCACCACCCCGCCGACGACGGGGCCGAGGATGCTGCCGACTCCAAACATGAGCCCGTAAAGCGCGCTCGCTGCAGCGAGATCGGCAGCCTTGAATTGCTCGCCGATCATCACCATCCCAATCGTGTAGACCCCGGTCATGGCTGCTCCCAGAAAAACCAGCACGATCAGGTTCCAGGTCGGCAGTGTGATCGCAACTGGGATCGCAACAGCAGCGACCGCAACGACCAGAACAGCGAGGCTGGCGAGCAACATGCGATTCATATGATCGGCGAGCCAACCAATCGGCAGTTGACCGAGCATTCCGCCGATCCCCATGACCGCGATCAAGTAGAGGGTGCGCGTTTCGCTAAGCCCTCTTTCGATCCCGTAAAGCGCGAGGAAGGTGAGCAGGATGCCTTCCGAAAGTGCGTACACCGTACCCATCAACATGGGCAGCCGGGCGAGCGCAAAGTAGTGGAACAAACCGCCTGCCTGCTCTCCGTGCAGGACCGGCGAAATTCGAACGACCGGTAATAGCGGCAGCGCGGAGAGCAAGATGATCGCGCTGGAAACCAGAAACGGGGCGACCCCCTCGGTACCCGTGACGGTGAGCACCAGCGGCCCGAGCGAAAACCCCCCGGCGACGGCCACTCCATAGATCGCGACGATCCGTCCGCGGACTCTTTCGCTGGCCACTGCGTTGACCCAGGTGTCACCACAAACCCAAAGCACGCCGCCCGCAATACCGATCACAAAGCGCAACACGAACCAGGACACGATGCTGGTAAACAGAGGCAACAACAGGAAGGCCACCAGCGAGACCAGGATCGCACCGAGCATCAAGAACGCGGGGCCCTGCCGACTCATGTATTTGGGCAGAAAGGGAGCCACCAGGATGATGCCAACGGACTGCACCGCGGCGCTCAACCCAATCCACAGGCTGTCGACACCGCGCGCATCCATCACCAGCGAGAGCAATGGCAAGCTCAAGCCGTAGATCAGCGCGGTGACCGCCATCGCAGCGGTAACGGCGACGAGGTTCTG